>JAURBX010000129.1 GCA_030828745.1 Flavobacteriaceae bacterium
AAAGTACATGAGCTTCCTATTAACGGTCTTCTTTTTCATTTGGTTTTTAAACATGTTGGGCCTGACTCCCTTGGGAGTAAACGTTACAGGAAATATTGCAGTTACTTTTGGTTTGGCGTTACTTACCTTTATAATTACAAATTTTACAGGCACTAAAGACTACTGGCTCCATATTTTTGACCCTCTTGGAGCTTCAATGAAATGGTATGCTAAAGTCCCATTATATATTATTTTGATTCCTATAGAAGTATTGGGAATCTTTATCAAGCCGTTCTCTTTATTAATTCGTCTGTATGCAAACATGCAAGCGGGACATATTGTATTGATGAGTTTAATTGGTTTGATGTTTATTTTTAAAAGTTGGTTGGGAAGCCCATTGTCCTTTGGATTGGCTTTCGCGATCTCGATTATAGAATTATTAGTGGCTTTATTACAAGCCTATATTTTCACGATGCTTTCTGCGCTTTATTTCGGTTTTGCCGCTGAAGAACATGAGCATCATTAACCCAAACACAGCAATGTGTCAAAAAAAGAGTGTTTAATTTAAAATTATAATTATGGAAATTCCAGTAATGGTAGGAGCCGGATTAGTAGTAATCGGTGTAGGTATGGGTATCGGTAGAATCGGTGGTTCTGCGATGGAGGCGATTGGTCGTCAGCCAGATGCTTATGGTAAAATTCAAACAGCGATGTTGATTGCTGCTGCCCTTGTAGAGGGAATTGGTTTTGCTGCGTTATTTGCAGTATAACATTAGTTGCCTGTTAAGGCCCTTTTTAACTTAACGTTTTAAACGATGGAAAAATTAATCGGTGAATTTTCATTAGGCTTGTTCTTTTGGCAATCCCTCATTTTTATAGGCTTGTTTTTCTTGCTTAAAAAATTTGCGTGGAAGCCTATTTTAGATGCAGTCAATGAGCGCGAAACTTCAATTAAAGATGCACTTGCTTCTGCTGAAGCAGCGAGAAATGAGATGGAGAGTTTGCAATCGGACAATCAACGGATCTTAAAAGAAGCGCGCGCTGAAAAAGAAGCTTTACTCAAAGAAGCACGTGCAACACGTTCTGAATTGATTAATGGCGCTAAAGAAGAAGCACAAGTTGAAGCACAAAAAATCTTGGCGCAAGCACAAGACGCCATCCAAAACGAAAAGCGAGCAGCTGTAAACGAGTTGAAAGAACAAGTAGGTTCCATTGCGATGGAGATTGCTGAAAAAGTGCTTCAAAAAGAATTGGAAAGCAACGACAAGCAATTGCAGTTGGTTGAACAATTATTAAAAGACACCAACTTAAAGTAAAATGAGAGGAACGCGCGCTGCACTTCGTTATGCTAAAGCTACATTATCTTTTGCCCAAGAGGCTAAAGCTTCTGAGGCGGTTGCTAAAGATATGATTGCTTTGGGAGTCCTAATGCAAGAAAATGACGAATTGCAAACGGTCTTAGAAAATCCAATCCTTCCAGTGGCTCAAAAAGAGTCCGCTTTGAAGGCAATTTTTTCTGGTGCTTGCCCTGAAACGCTAAAATTATTTTCACTTTTGGCTGAAAATAATCGCCTAGCGATTGTTGCCGCAACTGCAGAACAGTATGTTCGCCTTTATGCTCAAACTCAGGGAGAAATTCAAGCGGAAGTTACTACCGCTGTTCCATTATCTCCTGCTTTGGAAAAACTTGTTTTGGAAAAAGCAAAAGGCTTGACTAAGGATAAAGTACAACTTGTAAATAAAGTTGATCCGGCAATTATCGGCGGTTTCATTCTTCAAATTGGCGACACACAATACGATGCTAGTGTTGTGCATCAGTTGAAGGCGATAAAAACAACATTAACAAAAACGAATACGATCTAAAGATAAACGATCATGGCAGATGTAAATCCCGCTGAAGTTTCAGCAATACTAAAAAAACAATTATCAGGCTATAGCTCAGCATCCGCTTTGGATGAAGTAGGTACTGTACTCGAAGTGGGTGATGGTATTGCCCGTGTATTTGGACTTTCCAATGCACAGTATGGTGAACTAGTTGCTTTTGATAACAACCTTGAAGGAATGGTACTTAACTTAGAAGAAGACCACGTAGGGGTGGTATTGTTAGGTCCATCTAAAGGAGTAAAAGAAGGAGATACCGTCAAAAGAACGCAACGAATTGCCTCAATTAATGTGGGTGAAGGTGTTGTCGGTCGTGTTGTCAATACATTAGGTAATCCTATTGACGGGAAAGGGGCTTTAGAAGGCGAGCTTTTTGAAATGCCGTTGGAGCGAAAAGCGCCTGGGGTTATTTTCCGCCAACCCGTCAACGAACCCTTACAAACGGGAATCAAATCGATTGATGCCATGATTCCTGTAGGACGTGGACAAAGAGAATTAGTGATCGGGGATCGTCAAACGGGAAAAACTACGGTGTGTATCGATACCATCTTGAATCAAAAAGAATTTTTTGATGCAGGAGAACCCGTATATTGTGTCTATGTTGCCATCGGTCAAAAGGCTTCTACTGTTGCAGGAATTGCTAAAACACTAGAAGATAAAGGCGCTATGGCCTATACTACGATTGTTGCAGCTAATGCTTCTGATCCAGCACCGATGCAGGTTTATGCACCTTTTGCTGGAGCTGCAATTGGAGAATATTTCAGAGACACAGGGAGACCCGCTTTAATCATTTATGATGATTTATCTAAACAAGCAGTAGCCTATCGTGAAGTATCGCTCTTATTACGTCGTCCTCCAGGACGTGAGGCGTACCCTGGGGATGTGTTTTATTTGCACTCTCGCTTATTAGAACGTGCCGCAAAAGTAATTGCTGACGATAGTATTGCTAAAGAGATGAACGACCTTCCAGCTTCTTTGAAAGATAAAGTCAAAGGAGGCGGTTCGCTAACAGCACTTCCAATCATTGAAACACAAGCAGGAGACGTTTCTGCTTACATTCCTACCAACGTAATTTCAATTACAGATGGACAAATCTTCTTGGAATCTGATTTATTTAACTCAGGAGTTCGTCCTGCGATTAATGTAGGGATTTCAGTATCTCGTGTAGGAGGTTCAGCTCAGATTAAATCCATGAAAAAGGTATCGGGAACCCTAAAATTAGATCAAGCACAGTTCCGTGAATTGGAGGCCTTTGCAAAATTTGGTTCTGATTTGGATGCAGCTACTTTAAATGTTATTGAAAAAGGAAGACGTAATGTTGAAATTTTAAAACAAGCACAAAACGATCCGTTTACCGTTGAAAATCAAACAGCAATTATCTATGCAGGGTCTAAAAACTTGTTACGAAACGTTCCTGTAAATCAAGTTAAAGCTTTTGAACGCGCTTATTTAGAAGAATTGAATGCGAAACACCGTCCGGTATTAGATTCGATCAAAGCAGGAAAATTAACGGACGAAGTAATAGACACTTTAAATGCAGTAGCTAAAAGCACTTCAGCACAATTCGAATAATCGATTATGGCAAACTTAAAAGAAATACGGAATAGAATTGCCTCGGTCTCCTCTACCATGCAAATTACCTCTGCAATGAAAATGGTATCGGCAGCGAAGCTTAAAAAAGCTCAAGATGCTATCATAGCCATGCGACCGTATTCAGAGAAGTTAACCGAATTAATTCAAAATTTGAGTGGTTCATTGGATGGAGATACACCCAATCCTTTCACTCAAGTTAGACCTGTAAATAAGGTGTTACTTGTTGCAGTTACTTCTAATCGGGGATTGTGTGGAGGATTTAACTCTAACATCATCAAAGCAGTAAACCAATACGTGGCAGACCATAGCAATTACGAGGTTCACTTATTGACTTTAGGGAAAAAAGGGGATGATATTTTAGCAAAAAAGCATTCTGTTGCTCGAAACAACAATAGAATTTATGATGAGCTGACCTTTGCTAACTCCAGTGAAATTGCTCAAGGTTTTATGGATTCCTTTGCTAACAAAGAATACGATAAAGTTGAGGTTATTTATAATAGTTTCAAAAATGCGGCCACCCAGTTAGTTTTAACAGAAACCATTTTACCTATAGAGGCAGAAGTTACTGAAACAACTTCAGCAGGAGATTATCTTTTTGAACCTACTCAAGAGGAAATTATTAGCGAACTGTTGCCCAAAAGTATCAAGATGCAACTTTACAAAGCCTTGCGCGACTCTTTCGCGAGTGAACATGGAGCCCGTATGACGGCCATGCACAAAGCAACCGATAATGCGACCGAATTGAGAGATCAATTAAAGTTAACCTACAACAAAGCGCGTCAAGCCGCTATTACCAACGAGATTTTAGAAATTGTAGGGGGTGCGGAAGCCTTGAATGGTTAAAACTTAAAAGAAAGACCGTTTTTTTATATGTATTGCAGTTAAATATTTGTTTAACCCCCATATCGAGTACCATGAATTCAAAAACAGTTTATTCTACTGTATTATTCATTGTTATATTTATAACAACCTTATCTTGTAAAAAAGAGTCCGTCGAACCTGAAACGGTTGTCAAAGAAGAAGAAACGGAAGAAATAATAGATCCGTTTTATTCTATCCTCACAGAAGATAGTTCGCTTGATGATTATTGGGATGTTTTTGTGGCCGATGCAATTCGTTCTGGCAAGCCTGACCCCGGTAGTGGTAAAGTTATTTCAGTATTTTTTGGTACCGAACCTGATTTTGCTTCGGGAGTTACTTCAGATCATGCAGGTAGAGCGTTCAATATCTGTGATGATGATACCGTTAGTTTTGAAATAATTAAATCTTTTTGGGAAGATTTTTCAATTGTTCAACGCCTTTATACTTTCTATCATGAAGCAGGACACGCACGCTATAAATACAGACATCCTTGTGAGTCTTTTGAATGTACAACAACACCAGAAGATTTTCCCATAATGTGGCGTACTGTTCTTCCTGGGAGTACTCCCTTAGAGGAGTTCATTAAGGATAAGGATAATTTTTTTAAAAGAAATTGGGAGGGGATACGTTATTTTAATTGCGAAGATCAGTAGGCTTTTTAGATAAATACATTTTATAATTTGTACAATGATGAAGTAAGAATTAATTAGCTAAATTTATTGTCTTAACCCAAACTTACTCAATGATGAAAAAGTTACCTATACTTTTAAGCCTCTGCTTTTGCCTTACTTTTTGCTCTAAAACCACTACGATAGATCCTGTGGTTGTGGAGGAGGAGGTTCTTCCAGTAGTAGAAGAGATCATGCCACCAACAGAAACGAGCACACCCACGGTTACACCGCCCCCCACCGATACTGTTACTTCAACGACTACAAGTACATCAATTGGAGGAAATGCCCACCCCATTAATGCACCAGT
>JAURBX010000112.1 GCA_030828745.1 Flavobacteriaceae bacterium
AGGCGCTGCCTCTACTCGTCCGACAACTTGCGCATCCACATTAAAAGATTTTGAAATCGCTATCATTTCTTCCGCCTTATCTGGAGAAACATACAATTCCATTCGATGTCCCATATTAAAAACCTGATACATTTCTTTTCCTGAAGTTCCAGACTCTTTTTGGATCATATCAAATAAAGGAGGAACAGGGAAAAGTGAGTCTTTGGTCACATGAAGGTTTTTAATAAAATGTAAAATTTTTGTTTGAGCACCCCCACTACAATGAACCATTCCATGGATTGAACTTGATTCCATTTCTGAAAATATTTTTTGAATAATGGGCGCATAGGTTCGAGTGGGAGATAAGACCAGTTTTCCAATGTCAATGGGCACACCCTCTAAAATTTCTGTTAGCTGTCTTGAACCCGAATAGATTAAATCTTCTGGTACACTAGGATCAAAGCTTTCAGGGTATTTTTCTGCCAAATTTTTAGCAAAAACATCATGTCGTGCAGAAGTCAGTCCATTGCTTCCCATCCCACCATTGTAGGAGGATTCATACGTTGCCTGACCATGAGAAGCGAGTCCCACAATCACATCGCCGTCTTGAATATTGGCATTGTCAATAATCTGATTTCTTGCTATTCTTGCTGTTACTGTTGAGTCCACAATTATCGTTCGAACCAGATCGCCTACATCAGCAGTTTCACCCCCAGTGCTATGAATTGACACTCCCCATTTTCTGAGTGTTTCAAGAAGCTCTTCAGTTCCTTCAATTATTGCAGCAATAACCTCTCCAGGAATGTGATTTTTATTACGTCCAATGGTTGAGGAAAGCAAAATATCTTTAGTAACCCCAACGCAAAGTAAATCATCGATATTCATAATAAGTGCATCCTGAGCAATGCCTTTCCAAACAGAGAGATCTCCCGTTTCTTTCCAATACATATAGGCTAAAGAGGACTTAGTTCCTGCCCCATCTGCGTGCATCACAATTGCATGTGCAGTGCTGCCTGTTAGAACATCTGGAATAATTTTACAAAAAGCTTGAGGATACAATCCTTTATCGATTTTTTTTATGGCATTATGCACATCTTCTTTTTGAGCAGAAACACCTCTAAGGCTGTATCGATCGGACATATAAATATTTTATACAAAAATAAATCTTTTGATAAAATAGGACTTCTATTCTTGATATAGTTATTAACGAATAAACAACAATTCGCGATATTTAGCTAGTGGCCAAATTTCATCATCAACAGTAAGCTCAAGCTTGTCACAATGATATCGAATCGCGGAGAGAAATGGAAGTATAATCTCACAATAGGCCAAGGCTTTCTTGTGTGCGTCTTGGATGACATTTGCTTTTTTTCTTTCCTCTACCATTGTAAAAATTCCACTATTGATCTCGGCTATGTGATTTGAAATTCGTTCTAAAATTAAAATTTGCTCCCGTGCGTGCTCCTTATAGATCGTTCCATAAATTTCTTTTAATCCTTTCACATTTTCAATTAAAACGTTTTGGTACTTAATCGCTGTGGGGATGATATGATTTTGGGCTAAGTCTCCCAATGTTCTTGATTCTATTTGAATACAAGTTGTATATTCCTCTAAGTCAATCTGATATCGTGTATGCAATTCATTTTTAGAAAAAATATCTAAATTCTCAAAAAGTTTAATAGAACTATCCGCTATGTAAGCAGGTAATGCCTCAGGGGTCGTTTTGTTATTACTCAACCCTTTTTTCTTTGCCAACGACTCTGTTTTCTCTTTTTCATTCTCGGTGGCATAAAAAATATCTTTGATAGAAGTGATGGTTTCTCTTAGTGTATTAAAAATAGCATCATCCTTCTTCATATTTTTTTCGTTCACCAATGTATCTACGGCGTTTCTAAAATCAAGCAATTGTTCCGCTACTATTGTGTTAAGAACGGTTGTTGATTTGGCGCAATTTGCTTTGGAGCCTACTGTTCTAAATTCAAATTTGTTTCCCGTAAAAGCAAAAGGAGATGTTCTGTTTTTATCGGTATTGTCCAATAAAATTTCAGGAATTTTGCCAATTACGTTTAACTTAAGATCCGTCTTTTCCTCTGGAGACAATTTCCCTTTAGATACATTTTCTAATTCTTCCAAAACTTGCATCAAATGCTTTCCAATAAAAATGGAGAGAATCGCAGAGGGGGCCTCATGAAGCCCAATTCGTAAATCATTACTAGCCGAAACCGAAGAGGCTCTCAGCAAGGCCTCATGTTTGAGAGCAGCAGCAATAGTATTTACAAAAAACGATAAAAATTGTAAATTACTCATGGGGGTTTTCCCTGGACTCAGAAGATTAATGCCAGAGTTTGTCACCAAAGACCAATTGGTGTGTTTTCCTGAACCATTAATTTTTTCAAATGGTTTTTCATGAAACAGCACAATAAAGTTGTGTTTATTTGCCATTTTATTCATTAAATCCATCAACAGGGCGTTGTGATCAACTGCTAAATTGGCAACTTCAAATACAGGGGCTATCTCGTATTGACTCGGAGCTACTTCATTATGGTACGTTTTGACAGGAATACCCAAAGCAGTACTTTCAGATTCTAAATCTCTTAAAAAACGAGTAACACGATCTGGAATCGAGCCAAAAAAATGATCATTCAGTTCCTGCTCTTTGGAAGGTGCATGTCCTAAGAGCGTCCTTCCTGTGAGCATAATGTCAGGTCTAGTTGCAGCCAAACTACTATCAATCAAGAAATACTCTTGCTCCCAGCCCAGCGTGGCATTCACTTTAGTGACCGTTTTATCAAAATAATGACATACCTCAGTTGCTGCATCATTCAGCTTTTGCAATGATTTTAGTAAGGGAGCTTTATAATCAAGCGCTTCTCCGGTGTAAGAAATAAAAAGAGATGGAATACAGAGCGTTGCTTCGTAAATAAAAGCGGGTGAGGTTGGATCCCAAGTCGTAAAACCCCTTGCTTCAAAAGTATTTCTTACGCTACCACCCGGAAAACTGGCTGCATGTGGCATTTGTTGAACCAGTTGTTCTCCTTCAAATTTCTCAATTTGCACACCTTTTTTATCAAGATTGAAAAAAGAGTCATGTTTCTCTGCAGTTGCCCCAGTAATGGGCTGAAACCAATGTGTATAATGTGTTGCCCCTTTTGAAATTGCCCAAGCTTTCATCGCTGAAGCAATTTGATCCGCCAATATAATATTAATGGGTATCTTTTTGTCTATGGTCTGTAGCATCTGTTTAAATGCCTTTTCATTTAAAAATTGCTTCAACTTAGAAGCATCAAAAACATTAGCTGCAAAATCAGGAGTTGTTATACTTGACTGTGGAATCTCAGAAGAGGCAGAGGATAGCTTTAAAAGACTTTCTTTACGTAGGGTTTGCATGAAAAAAATAGAATATTTTGTACATACAAAGATAGTCATTTTGAATATTTGTTGGTCAAAATCAAAAAAAATGAAGAATATTAAATTTTACCCCTAAAACAATAGGGGGTTGATAAAAATATAATATTGTTAATTTCTTTACATCATTCTTTTTATTGGGGTGTCATAAAAATTTTATTTTAGCAAAAAATTAATTAATCATGAGTAAATCTAAACTTGAGTATATTTGGTTAGATGGTTATCAACCAACTGCAAACCTCCGCAGCAAAACCAAAATCGCAACCGATTTTAAAGGAACATTAGAGGACTGCCCAATGTGGTCATTTGATGGTTCTTCAACAAAACAAGCTGAAGGAAATTCTTCAGACTGTTTACTAAAACCTGTTGCTTTATATGAAGATCCTGATCGCAAAAACGGATGGTTGGTCATGACCGAAGTTTTAAATGCTGATGGAACTCCACACGCATCTAATGGAAGAGCTACTATCGATGATGATGATGATGATTTTTGGTTTGGTTTTGAGCAGGAGTATTTCTTGTGGGATCCTGAAACCAACTTACCTTTTGGATTTCCGAAAGACCAAACACCACAAGGTCAATTTTACTGCTCTGTAGGTGCCAAGAATGCATTTGGAAGAGAAATGATTGAAGAGCATCTTGATCAATGTATAGAAGCTGGAATTAATGTAGAAGGTATCAATGCAGAAGTTGCTTCGGGTCAGTGGGAATATCAATGTTTTGCACAAGGGGCACAAAAAGCGGGTGATGAAATGTGGGTTTCTCGATATTTACTTGAGCGCCTCGGAGAAAAATATGGTCTTGCTATCGAATGGCATCCAAAACCATTAGGAGATACAGATTGGAACGGATCAGGAATGCACGCAAACTTCTCCAATGAAATTCTCAGAACTTGTGGATCTGAAGAAACATACAGCAAAATATGTGAAGCGTTTAGACCTGTTGTAAAAGAACACATTGAAGTCTATGGTGCTCACAACGAACAACGTTTAACAGGGCAACATGAAACACAATCGATTCATGAATTTAGTTTTGGTGTATCGGATAGAGGTGCTTCTATACGTATTCCAATTTTAACAGTTGAAAAAGGATGGAAAGGATGGCTTGAAGACAGACGACCTTCTTCAAATGGTGATCCTTACAAAATCGCTTCACGAATTATCAAAACTGTGAAATCAGCTAAACTTTAAGATAGTATTATTACTACTAAATACAGAAAAACACTCTAATTGCTATTAGGGTGTTTTTTTTATAACACCATTTGAGTAATAAAAAAAATATAAATACCAAGTAGGACTATCCCTTCCAAACGTCCTAATTTCATTTTAGAAAACAAGAAAACTAAAGGCAAAATCAAAAACGAAATTGCTAGCATCCATAAAAAATCAAGCTGAAGTAGGTTTTGATCTTGAACTACTATTGGCTGTATTAGAGAAGTAATTCCCATCACTGCTAGTATATTAAACACATTTGACCCAATAAGATTTCCAAGGGACAAAGCTTTTTCTTTATTGATAATAGCGATTACAGAAGCCGATAATTCAGGAATACTAGTCCCTATAGAAACGATTGAAATGCTTATTATGCGCTCGCTTACTCCTAAATCTTGAGCAAGAGAAATAGCTCCCTTTATGAGCACCTCTGAACCCAACCACAAAGAAAATCCACCTGCAAAAAACAAAAGACTTATCATTTTATTACTCGAAATTGAAGCATGATGCGTTTCTTCCAAAACTGCCTGTTTTTGAAAAAAAAGTAAAAAGACAAGAAAACAAAGAAGTAAGACCAGCAAAATCCCTCCTTCAAAACGACTTAAGACCCCATCTTGAGCAACAAAAAAATAAAACAAGAGGGAGGCAAAAAACATCATGGGCCAATCCATCTTATAAAAATTCTTGGTCACTGCTATTGGCGTGATGATGATGACAATACCCAAAACAAATGCAATATTTGCAATATTTGAACCCACTACATTTCCCAATGCCAAGTCAGGGTGACCCATTAAGGCAGATTTAACGCTCACAATTAACTCGGGAGCAGAAGTAGCAAAAGATACAACTGTCATTCCAATAACTATTTTGGGAACATTTAGCCGTAACGATAATGAAACAGCCCCGTCCACCAACCAATCTCCTCCTTTGATAAGAAGAAACAACCCCAATCCAATCGCTATATAGTCCATAATAAAACGTTTGCAAGATACATCATAGTTATAAATTGGAATTTTTAAATATTAAAAAATTGAATCATTAACTTCTTTGGTGAAAAAAGAAAATAGTTATATTTGCAATCTTAAATTCGGCCTCGTAGCATAACTGAATAGTGCACTTGATTACGGCTCAAGAGGTTGCAGGTTTGAATCCTGCCGAGGTCACATTTATAACAAGGGATTACAGAAATGTAGTCCCTTTTTTGTTCCCTCACTTGCACACTATTTGCACACAAGTCTTGTTAAAGAATAATAACCATTAGGATCATTTACAAAATCTCAATAGTTACTGCAATGTATATTTTTTGGTGGAGAATTAAAAATAGGGAAGTTATATGTGCCGCTGATCCCTTAGCCTTGGGGCACAGGACAGCGGCACACCCATAAGACCTCATAAGACTATTTAACAGCCAACACGTTACAAACTTTCCCCTAACAAACACCCCCTAAAACCACAACACAAAAATCTTATGTTAAGGCAATGATTTCAAAGGGTTAGAAGGGATTTGGATTGTATCCATTGGTGTAAAATAAAAAGCCTTCCGTTTAGAGGATTACCTTAAATTAGTATAGGCCCAATAAAT
>JAURBX010000094.1 GCA_030828745.1 Flavobacteriaceae bacterium
TGGGGTTGCAGCAGATATAGGAGAAATCATTGTTGTTGGCATGGTAGTCACTACTCTCCAGAAGGAGTGAGTGAGGAAAGACATCTCTTAGTTTAAGGTAGGCACTCACCGGAGTGAGGATGTCCGCTAAGATTTTTTTATGTTCGGTTTGCAGTGCAAATTTTTTCATGGTGTAAAATTAAAAAAGGCTTGTCGTGATGACAAGCCTTTGAAAGTATTATATAATCAGTTGTATTTCACGAATATAGGTTGTTATTCATGTGCCACCAGCTGATAAAAATTATTGTTCGGTTCATTAAATCAAATATAGTATAAATTGTAATAACCCCAATCCCCGAACAATAATTATTTTTTTGCGTGTGATCCGTCACAATATCCATCAGGATTTTGTGTATTTCCACAAGCACATTTAGGTCGTTTAGTTTCGATCATCTTATTATAATTTTAAAGTAACATCAATTTCAAATTCATCAAAAATCGCTTTATCGCCTAAGTTATCGAAAAAAGAATTAGATCCATAACGAATATCGTACTTTGATCGGTCAATAACTAATTTGGTAATCGCTTCATTATTTTCCACATGCATATCGAAAGTAATAGGGTGGGTAATCTCTTTTATCGTCAAATTAGCAGCAACTTCATAATGGTTTGACATTTTTTGAGTTGATCCCGTAATCACTAGATTTGCTTTTGGAAATTTTGCTACCCCAAAGAAGTCATCTGATTTTAAATGTCCTTCTAATTTATCCTTGTATTCACCTGACAAGTCAGTTACGATTAGTGAAGTCATATCTACTTCAAAAGTCCCACCTGAAATCGCATTTTCATCCATTTCAAGGTTTCCGGAAATAATGTTAATGTTTCCTTCATGTTGCCCCGTTACTTTTTTGGCCAACCAGTGGATGGAACTTTCTTCGGCATTAATTTTAATAACTTTGGATTGACTCCATGCAGAAAGTGTAGTTGCAAGAATCATAAGGCTTAGCATTTTATTTTTCATTGTTTTTTATTTAATTAGTTGTTTTAATAATTTTACTAGATTGTTTTTTCCATTCGGTTCCAGCTTTTGGATCATTTTTTCTTGACATTCATCAACAACTGGATCGATTTCCTTCAAAAGTGCTTCTCCTTTTTCTGTAATAAACAATTCTATTTTTCTTCTATTTTCCTTACAAATAGATCTTTTCACAAAATTTTTATCTATGAGTTTGTCAATTAAACGTGTGGTATTGCTCATTTTGTTTACCATTCGTTCTTGAACCGTTGAAAGGTTGGCAGCATTTCCATTTTGTCCTCTTAAAATGCGTAACACATTAAATTGTTGTAGTGATACTCCAAAAGGTTTTAACGTTTGACATAGAGATTCAGAAACACAACTACTCGCTTTTAGTAAAGTGATAATTGCTTCTTTAGTTTCCATTTTTATTTGTAATTACAATATTTGTTTATACAAATGTATAAAAATAATTCAATATTCAAAATTATTTAACTTGTTTGTCAAGAGAACAGATTGTATTTTAGTGAAAATTATTGAATAATGGATTTAACACAACAAGAATGGACTGCACAACAAGCGGCAAACCAAGAAAGTATTATCATTGATGTACGATCAGCAGAAGAGTTTTCAGACGGTCATATCCCAAATGCAGAACTTTTAGATATTCGAAATCCGCAAGAATTTATGGATGGAGTTGCGACATTGGATGAATCAAAAACCTATTTTGTGTACTGTAGATCAGGTGCGAGAAGTGCTCAAGCCTGTCAAATATTTAAGCAGCAGGGATTGAGTTCTTGTTTTAATCTCTTGGGTGGGATTATGTTATGGCAAGGCGAAACGACGAGCTAAAAGTTTTTTACGCCCCCTAATTTTACGATTTACCTACTTATGAAAGAAGCTTTTTTGCATTATCTGTGGCGTTTTCAAAAATTCTCCAAATCGAATTTGGTCACAACCGATTCGAGATCGATCCAGATTTTGGATCCTGGAAAACTGAATGAGGGAGCTGGGCCTGATTTTTCATCAGCTCACATATATTTGGATAAACTGCATTGGAATGGGGCAGTGGAACTGCATGTCCTTTCATCGGATTGGTATCGGCATGGACATCAAAAAGATCCCAATTATGATGGGGTTGTTCTGCATGTGGTTTGGGAAAATGATTCGGATGTGTGTTATACCAATGGAAACGCCATTCCTACCCTTCAACTGCTTGATTTTGTAACGGAACAAGAGTTCCAACACTATGAGAAAACTTTTGTAAAAAAGCCACTTTTTGTTCCTTGTGAGGCATTCATGGATGAATTTCCTACTTCAAATTGGTTAGATTGGCAAGAGCGTCTTTTGGTCGAACGAATGGAAGCTAGATTTGAATCTATTTACAGTCTTCTAAAAGCTACCAAAAATGATTGGGAAGCTGTTTTATTTGTTTTTTTAGCTAAAGGATTTGGACTGAATCAAAATGGATCGATTTTCTTTGCCATGGCGCAACACATTCCTTTTGATAGAATACGACAGCTAAAGGGGCAGCCTGAGAATATTGAAGCCCTTTTGATGGGTCAGCTCGGACTTTTGGAGGGCGAGGCGAAAGATGCCTATCATTTGGACCTTAAAAAAAGATATTTGTATCTAAAAGTGAAGTACCAACTAGTAGATTGTACTCATCATAAAGTTTGTTTCGCGCGTCTCAGACCCGCAAACTTCCCTACCATCCGTATCGCTCAACTGGCGCAGCTATATTCTAAAAAAACGGCTCTTTTTCAGGATTTAATTCAGCACAAGAGTATCGCTTCAAGTTTTGAATTATTTTCTGTTACAGCAGGTGCTTATTGGGATACCCATTTTAATTTTGCAGTAGAGAGCAAGAAAGGGCAGAAAAAAATAACCCCCTCCTTTTTTAATTTAATATTGGTTAATACGTTAATCCCATTGCGATTTGCTTACGCAAATTACATTGGCAAGGCAGGAGAAGCGGATTTATTTGAGTGGTTTGCGAAAATTCCTCATGAGAAAAATAGCATTTTAAGAAAGTTTACTGATCATGGGGTTCCTCACATCCATGGAGGAGGAAGTCAGTCTTTGCTCCATTTGTATAAAGAGTATTGCCAAAAGAAACGGTGTTTATCGTGTCGTGTAGGGTTTTATTTAATGAAGTCAAACTAGAACGTTTATTATGCAAGCAAATATTTCTAAATTTGTACTGATGTTAAGACAAAAAAAAACCCGACTTTTTTTTGAGCGAAATGGTTTTGCTGTTTCTACAAGACTCGCTGAGGTGCTAGGAATGAAGGTGAAGAGTGTTCGTTTATTTTTTATTTATGCCTCTTTTACTACCTTGATTGGTGGTTTTTTGATGTATTTAACTTTGGCTTTTTGGCTAAAGTTAAAAGACATGATTTACACCAAAAGGAGTTCGGTTTTTGATCTTTGACCTGAAATTATGCTTAAGTCCCCACTGTTTCGATCCTTTTTATTACTCTTTATCACAGTTGCTATTGGAGTCCTTGGGTTTTATTGGGTAGAACCCACTTATAGCTTGTTTGATGCCCTTTATATGACTGTGATTACATTGAGTACCGTTGGCTATTCAGAAGTAGGGGAATTAACCACCAGGGGTAGAACTTTTGCCATCGTCTTTATCATTATGGGTATCGTTGTTTTTGCGATCTCCATACGATTGATTGGAGAGTACCTATTAAGTGAGTGGAATGAAAATAAATGGAAACAGAAGAAAAATAGAAATAAGATGGATAAATTACAAGAACATACCATCGTCTGTGGTTTTGGAAGAAATGGAAGACAGGCGGTAGATCGATTAAAGCGACATGACTATCCCTATGTTGTCATAGAACAAGACAAACAATTGATAGCAGCCCATGAGAATGAAATCTTTTTTTATGAAGGGGATGTTCTCTCCGACGAAAGCTTGAAGGCAGTTCATATCGATAGGGCAAAATATCTGATTTTTGCCCTTACAGATGACGCCGATAATCTTTTTGCAGTCTTGTCTGCCCGGCAATTGAACCCAAATTTAGTTATTGTGAGTCGAGTGTCAGAAGAGGTGAATCAATCAAAGTTGGCTCTTGCAGGAGCCGATCATGTTATTATGCCTCATAAAATTGGAGGGGATTATATGGCGGCACTTCTTACGGTACCTAATTTGATCCATTTCTTAGGGAAATTGGATTGGTGGGGTGATGAAACGAGTCCCAATGTGGAAGAGATTCGCCTTCGTGATTTGCCTCAAAGATATCACAACAAGAATCTATCCGAGATGCCCTTTTTTAAAACTGCGGCTTGCAATGTTATTGGATATAGGGATGAGAAGGGAAAACAAGTCATTAATCCAGATGCAAGTCTCTCATTATCAATTCAAGGAACCCTCATTGTATTGGGCACAACGGATGCCTTAAAAAAACTAAATTCAATCTTTAAGAGAGATTAGTTTGTTATTCTATTCCTTTTTATGATATTGGGGTCTTAAATCGCTATTTATACATTCTTTATGATACCTAAATTTAATCAAACTACTTTTCTAAGCCTGATCTTAATTTTTTCCAGTTCACTTCTTTCTGCTCAAGAAAAAGGTTTGGACGAACAGATCAATGATGCTTTTACACCCATTGCAAATTGGTGGGAAGGATTAATTTTACATAATTTTCCAGGAACTGAAATCCCTACGATTATATTTTTACTGGTAGGTGGGGCACTCTTTTTTACTGTTTATTTTGGTTTCGTCAACGTACGTCATTTTTCTACGGCCATCAATACCGTTCGAGGGAAATTTGACAGTATTGACCATCACAGTGCCGGGAATCCTGATTTGGCAATTTCAGGGGATGTAAAAGGAACAATTAAAGATGAAAGTGAAGAAGGAGAAGTGAGTCATTTTCAAGCTTTAGCTACAGCAGTTTCAGGAACAGTAGGGAATGGAAATATTGCAGGAGTAGCCTTGGCTATTGCAGTGGGAGGACCCGGAGCTACTTTTTGGATGATTTTATGTGGTCTTTTGGGAATGTCAACCAAATTCGTGGAATGTACATTAGGAGTGAAATATCGAGATGTTGGTGAGGACGGAACAGTTTATGGCGGACCGATGTATTATCTAACCAAAGGGCTGCAGGAAAAAGGGTTTGCTCGTTTAGGAAAAGCTTTAGCAGTAATTTTTGCGTTCCTATGTATTGGAGCTTCTTTTGGAGGAGGTAATGCTGCACAATCTAATCAAGCAGCCATGCAACTGGTCGAATCTTTCGGAATGACAGGAGGTAATGCTCGAACCATAATTGGTGTCATCATGATGATTGTTGTCGGGGTTATTATTATAGGAGGAATTAAAAGAATTGCTTCGGTTACTGAAAAAGTAGTTCCTCTTATGGCATTGATGTACATACTAGCTTGTTTATACATCATCATTACTAATTTTGGTTTTGTGGATGACGCCTTTGGAATGATTTTCAGTCAAGCATTTAACCCACAAGCTGGACTTGGAGGATTACTGGGTGTTTTAATTACAGGCTTTAGAAGAGCTGCATTTTCTAATGAAGCAGGAGCGGGTTCAGCATCCATTGCGCACTCGGCTGTTAAAACAAAATTTCCAGCCTCTGAGGGTTTGGTTGCTTTATTAGAGCCTTTTATTGATACAGTTGTCATTTGTACCATGACCGCTTTGGTTATTATTATATTTAATGGCGACAATACGGTCTTTAATTATGGAGGCGAAGGAGGAGTCGTAATGATTAATGGTGTTGCTGCTGAAGGAGCGGGTATAACTGCTGCTGCCTTTTCTAAATACATTTCATTTTCAGGACCCTTTTTAACCATAGCAGTAGTATTGTTTGCAGTTTCCACCATGATTTCTTGGTCTTATTACGGCTTGCAATCTTGGATGTATATTTTCGGAAAAAGCAAAGTCTCTGAGATCGTGTATAAATTGATGTTCTTGTTATTCATCGTTATTGGTGCTGCTGGGGATATGTCTTCGGTTTGGGCTTTTTCAGATGCCATGATTTTGGCATTGGTTTTTCCCAATATGATTGGTTTATTGATTTTATTTCCAAGAGTAAAAGAAGAGTTAGGAAAGTATCTCGGTGCAATAGCGCCCCTAAAAAAAGGATAACAGTATGCAAAATCGGTCCCCATTTGTGTTGTCAAAACCACAACAAGGAGCCGTTCTTTTATTGTTGTTTTGCCTGATTTTTATTCAATGTTTTCGTTATTACAATGCAATTTCGAATCAGAAGCCAATAGATGTATTTTCTACCGTACTTTTTGAACAAAAATTAGATTCACTTCAACTGTTAGCAAAAACCAAACCGAAAGTTAATTTTACGTTCAATCCTAATTTTATACCAGATCATAAAGCTTACATTTTGGGGCTTTCAGTCAAAGAATATCAACGTTTCAGCATTTTCGTTCGAAAGGGAAATGGATTAATTCCGCCTCAGCATTTCAAGCGGTAACACAAATTTCTGATTCCCTTTTGGGAGTGCTCAAGCCTCAATTCAGATTTCCTGAATGGGTTAAAAAAAATGAAGTTCCTTTTTCTGTAAACAGTAAAGTTAAAAAAGATTTAAACACTGCCGATGCCCAAATGCTTCAGTCTGTTTCAGGAATTGGTTCCAAATTGTCAGCACGCATTGTCAAGTACAGAACCTATCTTGGTGGTTTTTCTGAAATGAATCAATGTTATGAAGTGTTCGGTCTGGACAGTTTGGTGGTACAAAAATTGATGAAGCAATTTGAAATAGTGACTTCACCGGCAATTGTGAAACTGAATATTAATGAAGCTACTTTGGACGAGTTACAAAAGATTCCCTACTTAAGTCGATCAGATGCCATAAAAATAATCGCTTACAGAACAAAAAACACAACAATTACATTAAATATTTTGTCTGAACTTTTTGGAGATTTCCCAAACAAAACAGAGAGAATAAAACTATATTTGTATTAAATAATTGCAATGATTGATTACGAATTAAAACCTAAACTAGCCAAGTCAGAAACCCAAAAGATGGTTTTTGAAGCAGCACGGGACTTTTCAGCCCAATATATTCAGCCGAATATAATGGAATGGGATGAAGCCCAATATTTTCCAAAAGAAATTTTCGCTAAAGCCGGTGCCTTAGGTTTTATGGGAATGTTGATTCCTGAGTCCTATGGTGGTTCTGCCATGGGGTATCATGAATATGTAACTTTAATTGAAACGGTCTCTATAGTAGATCCTTCAATCGGACTATCAATCGCAGCTCACAACTCACTTTGTACGAATCACATTTACACTTTCGGTACGGAAGAACAACGTATGCGTTGGTTGCCCGATCTATGTTCTGGAGTTGCAGTTGGAGCTTGGGGATTAACCGAACACAATACAGGTTCCGATGCCAAAGGAATGTCTACGACTGCAAAAAAGAAAGGGGAAAACTGGGTTTTAAATGGAACTAAAAA
>JAURBX010000096.1 GCA_030828745.1 Flavobacteriaceae bacterium
CTGTTAAACGAGGAAGGATTTGACTGATTGCAAACCTCGAAAAAAAAATGCTAAACCAGAGTTGCTTTTTTTAAACAACTGTTTAAATCCTTCCTAAAAAGCAATAAACAAATGTCATATTTTTTTACCTCAGAATCAGTAAGTGAAGGTCACCCAGACAAAATTGCTGATCAAATCAGTGACGCACTACTCGATAACTTTTTAGCTTTTGATCCCGAAAGCAAGGTTGCTTGTGAAACCTTAGTAACCACAGGGCAAGTGATATTGGCTGGTGAAGTGAAAAGTGCAACTTATTTAGATGTGCAGTCCATTGCGCGAGAAACCATTAACGCCATAGGTTATACCAAAGGAGAGTATCAATTCAGTGGAGACTCATGTGGTGTGATCTCGCTGATTCACGAACAGTCTCAAGACATCAATCGGGGTGTTGATCGGGAAGAGAAAGAAGCTCAAGGTGCAGGCGATCAGGGAATTATGTTTGGCTATGCGACAGCAGAAACCGAATCTTTTTCTCCTTTGGCCTTAGATCTTTCACATAAAATTTTGATTGAACACGCAGCGCTAAGAAGAGAGAACAAAGAAATCACCTATTTACGTCCAGACGCTAAATCTCAAGTTACTATCGAGTATGATGATAACAATAAACCTTTGCGTATCGATACCATAGTGGTCTCAACGCAACACGATGATTTCAATCCAGACGAAGTGGCTATGTTGGATAAAATAAAATCCGATGTCATTTCGATTTTAATTCCTCGAGTGAAGAGTGCTTTATCTCAAGAGATTCAAGATCTTTTCGGAGAGGACATCACCTATCACGTTAATCCAACAGGAAAATTTGTGATTGGAGGTCCGCATGGCGATACCGGTTTGACGGGACGAAAGATTATTGTGGATACCTATGGAGGCAAAGGCGCACATGGCGGTGGAGCTTTTAGTGGCAAAGATCCGAGTAAAGTAGATCGAAGTGCAGCCTATGCCGCGCGTCACATGGCAAAAAATCTTGTGGCTGCAGGAGTAGCCGACGAAATTTTAGTACAGTTAAGTTATGCTATTGGAGTGGTAGAACCAACATCAATCAACATCAATACGTATGGAACTTCGAAAGTTCCGCTTAGCGATGCAGCCATAGCAGACAAAGCAGCAGCTTTATTTGACATGCGTCCCTATGCGATAGAACAACGCCTAAAGCTCAGAAATCCCATGTATTTAGAAACCGCTTCCTATGGGCATATGGGGCGCCAGCCTCTTACTATAACCAAAACGTTTGAGTCCCCGTATAACGGAAAAGTGTCGAAGGAAGTAGAACTTTTCACCTGGGAAAAATTAGACTATATAGAATTAATCAAAAAAACTTTTCAATTATGAGTACCCAATTAGCAACCCAAGCATTACATGCAGGTCATGATGCTTCCAATACACAAGGAACACAAGCAGTTCCTATTTATCAAACAACTTCTTATGTCTTTAAAGACTCTGAACACGCAGCGAATTTATTTTCTCTAGCAGAGCCCGGCTATATTTATACCCGATTAAACAACCCGACGAATGATGTTTTGGAACAGCGTTTGGCGGCTTTAGAGGGGGGTGTAGCTGCTGTCGCAACGGCTTCAGGAACAGCTGCCATTGCAACTACTTTAATGGTGATTCTAAAAACAGGAGACCATATTGTAGCTTCCAGTAGCTTGTATGGAGGGACCTATAATTTATTGGCTAATACCCTTCCTCGATTTGGTATCACAACCACTTTTGTGGATCCTGATGTTCCAGAAGAATTTTCAAAAGCCGTTCAATCCAATACGCGTGCTTTCTTTGCAGAGTCTTTAGGAAATCCAAAATTGGATGTGCTGGATCTAAAAGTAATTTCAGAAAAAGCAAAAGCAGCCAAAGTCCCTTTTATTGTGGATAATACTGTGGCTTCTCCTGCCTTATTAAATCCTATTGAGCACGGAGCCAATATCGTAATCCATTCCCTAACTAAGTATTTGACTGGAAACGGGACCTCTTTGGGAGGTATTATCATCGATGCTGGAACGTTTGATTGGGGCAATGGATTGTTTCCTGAATTTACAGAGCCCAATCCAAGTTACCACGGTTTAAATTATCATGAGGCCCTGGGCGCAATCGCTTTCATCGCAAAAGTTCGAATTGAAGGACTCCGAGATTTAGGAAGTGCACCCAGCCCATTCAATAGTTTTCAAACCATACAAGGAATTGAAACCTTGGATATTCGTATGAAAAAGCATTCGGAAAATGCGTTAAAATTATCTGCGTGGCTCTCTACCCGAGATGAGGTGGCCTGGGTAAATTATCCTGGACTAAAAACGTCTAAATACAATACTTTGGCACAGAAATATTTAACAAAAGGGCAAAGCGGTATCGTAACCTTTGGATTAAAATCTGGCTTTGAAGGCGGTAAAAAAGTAGCCGATCACACAAAAATATTTGCACTTTTAGCCAATATTGGAGACACTAAATCTTTGATTATTCATCCGGCAAGTACCACCCATCAACAATTAGATGAGGCGACTCAAAAAACAACGGGTGTAACCCAAGATCTCATTCGTTTGTCTGTCGGTTTGGAAGATGTCAAAGATTTGATTGAAGATTTAGAAGCTGCTTTTGCACAACTATAAGAAGTAAACCGTGGAAGTCCAAACCCTTTCAATTTCTAATTTTAAGACCCATACGGGTGTTTCCTATGACTCCATTGAACTGCATTATCATCAGTTTGGTCAAGCCATAGGAACTGCCCCAGTGGTTTTAGTTAACCATTCTTTGACAGGCGATTCTGTGGTTTGCGGACCCGATGGATGGTGGAATGAAATTATTGGAGAAGGACAGACCATAGATACCCAACGTTATACCCTATTGGCGTTCAATGTTCCTGGAAATGGAATGTTGGAACAGACCTTTTCAACTCCCGAAGATTTTCACACTGGCGATATTGCGGCACTTTTTCTTGCGGGATTGAAAGCGCTAGGGGTGAAACAATTATATGCTTTGATAGGCGGTTCTATTGGGGGAGGAATTGCCTGGGAAATGTCAGCTTTAGCTCCCGATTTAACGAAGTATTTAATTCCTGTTGCAGCCGATTGGAAAGCCAACGATTGGATTATTGCCAACACTTTTTTGCAAAAAAGGATTCTTGAAAATTCCAAGAATCCACTAGAGGATGCAAGGATTCATGCCATGCTTACTTACAGAACGCCACAGTCTTTTGATTACCGCTTTGGGAGAACTCGCAACGAAGACTTTGGAATTTATAATATTGAGAGTTGGTTATTGCATCATGGTAACAAATTAGCTCAGCGTTTTAGCCTAGAAGCTTATGTTATGATGAACCACCTTTTAAGTACCATCAATATTGATAGATCAGGAAAAACAGCAATCGAGATTATTCAAACAATTTCAGCGGATATCCATCTGATTGCTATTGATAGTGATTTGTTTTTTACTGCGGCAGAAGATCAAAAAACAACGGAGTTGGTAAAACCAGTGAAAGAAAATATCTTTTATCATGAGCTTCAATCCATTCACGGACACGATGCTTTTTTGATTGAAAATGATGCCGTTGCCCAAATATTAACCCCAATTTTTAACTCTAATAATTAAACAGATGAAAATAGCCTTAGAACGTGTAAATGACGATTATCTTTTTCAAGCCACCAATCCCAACGGACACCAGGTATTATTAGATAATAAATCGAAAACGACTGGAGAAGTACAAGGGATCAGCCCAATGGAATTACTATTAATGGGTGTTGCAGGTTGCAGCAGTATTGATATCGTAGCGATATTAAATAAGCAAAAAATAAATCCGACTTCTTTGAAGATGGAAGTAGAAGGTTTACGCCATGAAGGGGCAGTACCGGCCTTATTTTATCAAATTGAGATTGCCATTTATTTAGAAGGAGATTTTTCTGCAGAAAAAGCAAAGCGTGCGGCTCAATTATCCTTTGATAAATATTGTTCCGTATCCAAGACGTTGGAACCTACCGCTAAAATCAATCACCGCATTATTTTAAATGGGGAGGCGATATGAGTTCGTACTTTGAGACCCAAGCCATTCGAAGTCAAATGGAGCGTTCCCAGTACTTGGAACACTCTACCCCACTTCATTTAACCTCTAGTTTTGTTTTTGAAGATGCGGAAGACATGCGTGCTTCCTTTGCTGAGGAAAAACAACGGAATATTTACAGCCGATTTTCTAACCCCAACACGACTGAATTTGTTCAAAAAGTAACTCAAATGGAAGGAGCAGAGGAGGGGGTTGCTTTTGCTAGTGGAATGGGAGCTGTTTTTGCAACCTTTGCCACATTTCTTAACGCAGGAGATCACATTGTTTCTGCACGTGCCTTATTTGGTTCTACTCATACTTTGTTTACCAAGTATTTTCCAAAATGGGATATTCATTCAAGCTATTTTCCTGTCGATGATCTTTCTTCGGTAGAGGCCTTGATTCAACCCAATACCAAATGTATATACGTGGAGTCCCCGACCAACCCGGGAGTAGATATTTTGGACTTAGAAACCCTGGGTAAAATCGCTAAAAAACACCAACTCCTTTTTATTGTTGACAATTGTTTTGCTACTCCTTATTTACAACAGCCCATTCAATACGGAGCCGATTTAGTCATACATTCTGCCACTAAATTGATGGACGGTCAAGGACGCGTGTTGGGAGGAGTAACGGTGGGAAATAAAGACTTAATTCGAGAGTTATTTCTTTTTGCCCGAAATACAGGAGCTTCACTCTCTCCCTTTAATGCTTGGGTATTATCCAAAAGTTTGGAAACCCTTACCGTAAGAATCGATCGACATTGTGAGAATGCACTTGTAATTGCAGAAAAATTAGAAGCAAGCCAAGAAATTAATTGGGTAAAATATCCTTTTTTAAAATCCCATCCTCAATATGCTTTAGCCAAAAAGCAAATGTTAAAAGGGGGGAATATCGTTGCCTTTGAAGTTAAAGGCGGACTTGAAGCAGGACGAAATTTTATCAATGCGATTAGATTGTGTTCGTTGTCCTCCAATTTGGGAGATTCCCGAAGTATCATTACCCATCCCGCCTCAACCACCCACAGTAAATTATCAAAGGAAGACCGATTAGCAGTAGGAATTACCGATGGAATGATTCGCCTTTCGGTAGGCTTAGAACATCATGAGGATATATGGAATGACCTTAAAAACGCACTAAGTAATTTAGGATGAGTATAGTTAAAGACTTAGAAAAACGTATTTTGGTTTTAGATGGAGCCATGGGAACCATGATTCAAAACCACAGCCTCGAGGAAGCCGACTTTCGTGGGGAGCGTTTTGTGGATCACCCTGCTATTTTGAAAGGAAATAATGACTTACTCTCGATTACACAGCCCGAAATTATTAAAGAGATTCACAGAAAATATTTTGATGTAGGAGCAGATATTGTAGAAACAAATACCTTTTCTTCCACTTCCATTGGAATGGCAGATTATCAAATGGAAAGCCTTGCGTATGAATTGAATTATGAAAGTGCTAAAATCGCCAAAGAAGTCAGTCAAGAATACCTAGAAAAAACACCGGATCAAGCACGTTATGTTGCCGGTTCGATTGGACCTACTAACAAGACAGCGAGCATGTCACCTGATGTAAACGACCCAGGATATCGTGCCATTACTTTTGACGAACTTGTGACCGCTTATCGTGAGCAAGTCCTTGGTCTGATTGATGGTGGATCTGATTTGCTTTTAGTAGAAACTATTTTTGACACCCTAAATGCCAAAGCGGCACTCTATGCCATTAATGAAGTGAAAGAAGAACGTGGAATTGACATTCCTATTATGGTAAGCGGAACGATTACCGATGCCAGCGGAAGAACCCTGTCTGGACAAACCGTGGAGGCCTTCCGAATTTCTATGAGTCATATTCCTTTGCTGAGTATTGGGTTCAATTGTGCTTTAGGCGCAGATCAATTACTGCCTTATGTCAAACGACTCGCCAATCAAAGTGACTTGTTTGTTTCTGCACATCCCAATGCAGGCTTGCCCAACGCCTTTGGAACCTATGATCAATCTCCAGAGGAAATGCAATCCTTGATTGAAGATTATTTAAAGCAAAATGCGGTCAATATTATTGGAGGTTGCTGCGGTACTACCCCCAATCATATTCGATTGATTGCAGAAGTGGCTGAAAAATACGCACCAAGAAACCCAAATCTACCATAGAATGCCTAGTCAAGAACGAAACCCTTTATTGTTGTCGGGCTTAGAGCCCCTGGTAATTTCTGACGCAACCAATTTTGTCAATATTGGGGAACGTACTAATGTAACCGGATCAAGAAAATTTTTACGCTTAATAGAAAAAAATCAATTTGGCGAGGCCATCGAAGTTGCCCGTGAACAAGTTTTAGGAGGCGCACAGATCATTGATGTCAATATGGATGAAGGAATGATTGATGGAGTACAGGCCATGACAACATTCTTGAACTTAATGGCCGCTGAGCCTGATATTGCCCGTATTCCTGTGATGATCGACAGTTCGAAATGGGATATTATTGAGGCAGGACTGAAAGTAGTACAAGGGAAAAGTGTGGTCAATTCTATTAGTTTAAAAGAAGGAGAGGCAACTTTTATTGCCCAAGCAAAGACCATAAAAAAATATGGCGCTGCGGTCATTGTGATGGCTTTTGATGAAGAGGGTCAAGCTGATTCTCTCGAGCGACGGATCGAAATCTGCAAACGTTCCTACGATATCTTGGTTGAAAAAGTCCACTTCGCACCCGAAGACATCATTTTTGATCCTAATATTTTCCCAGTAGCCACTGGAATGGAGGAACATCGCAAAAATGCACTTGACTTTTTTCATGCGACTCAATGGATACGTGAACATTTACCCCATGCCAGCGTAAGTGGGGGAGTGAGTAATGTTTCGTTTTCTTTTAGAGGAAATAATACGGTGAGGGAAGCCATGCACGCTTCTTTTCTATACCATGCCATTCAGCATGGGATGAATATGGGGATTGTAAATCCCTCAATGTTGGAAGTGTATGATGAGGTACCCAAAGAATTAATGACCCATGTGGAAGATGTACTACTCAACCGAAGGGAAGACGCTACAGAGCGTTTATTAGAATATGCGGAGAATGTAGTTTCTGTTAAAAAGGAAGGAAAAAAACAAGACGATGCATGGCGACAAGAAGAGCTAAAAAGTAGAATTACCCATGCTTTAATTAAAGGGATAGATGCCTTTATTGTGGAAGATACGGAGGAGGCGAGAAAGGAAGCGAATCGACC
>JAURBX010000099.1 GCA_030828745.1 Flavobacteriaceae bacterium
TACACCACAATAATCGTACCTCGATGATGAATTACTAAAAACAAAAAACCCAGCAATATGCTGGGTTTAAAATATTTTATGAAAGGATATCCCTATTGTAATCTAAATGTGATTGGAATACTGAATGGAACACGAACAGGTCGTCCTCTTTGCTTCCCTGGAGTCATACTTGGTAATTTAGAAATAATTCGCTGTGCTTCTTTCTCTAAGTTTTTATCTGGCCCTCGCATTCTTATGTTGGTAATTTGACCATCCTTTGCGATAATAAAATTAACATATACTCTCCCCTGGATTCCCATTTCTTGGGCAATTTCGGGATATCTAAAGTTTTTACGTATGTGCTTGTTCATCTTTTCTTGAAAACAGGCTCTACGTTGTGATTTATCAACTTTCTCACAACCCGGAAAAATAGGTACATCCTCGATTACTGCAAAAGGAACATCAACTTCTTCAAATTCTTCTTCTACTTCAACAATTTCTACAATTTCTTCTTCGTTTGTTTCTGTAGATTCAATTACCGTCTCTTCCACTTCTTCTTCATCTTCAACCACCTCAATTACTTCAGGAGCTGGTGGCGGTGGTGGCGGTGGTGGTGGTGGTGTTTTTATTTGTTCAGTGATTGGAATTTCTTCATCATCTTCTTCATCAACATCTAAAGCTTCATAGCCATAAAGGTCTTTGTCATATGTTTTCCATTCAATGGCTTGCCAGGAGATCAATAAAATCAGGGCGAGGCCAATTACAAAGTAAAGACTACTGTTTTTACTTAAATCAACTTTATCATTTTTTTTGGGTTGCATAATAAACCATTAATTAGATAGCCAAATTAAAAAAAAATAGAATAAAAACAAGCTATTACTTTATAGAATCAGAAAAGAAAAGTCGAATTATTAAAATTGCTAAGCTTGCTCCCAATAAATTTGCCAACAAATCAGCATAATCAAAGGTTCTATTAAAGAAGGGTATGAGCTGTGTACACTCCAAAATAAAACCCAGCAAAAAGGATGAAAAAAAAGATTTTTTTAGAACAGCTGTATGGGTAAAAAAACCAGTAAAATAAATTAACGTTAAAAAGAAATAACACAAAAAATGAAGAACTATATCTTGTCTAAAATAAAGAAAAGTCCAATAGGTTGAGTCAGGTCCAGGGGGTTTAAGGCTCAAATAAATTACTTCAAGGGTTGCTAAAACTGCAGCTATTTTAAAAAAAATATCAGCCTGTAACCAGTGTAGTATAAGCTGTCGCATCTAATAAATTTTCAATTGACTCAGGATCACTAAACTTAACTTTAATCATCCAACCCGCTCCATAAGGGTCTTCATTTACAATCTCTGGAGTATCCTCTAAAGTATCGTTGAAAGCAATGATCTCTCCTGCAACAGGCATGAATAAATCGGAAACCGTTTTGACCGCTTCAACCGTTCCAAAAACAGCATCGGCTTCTAAGGTCTCATCCAGACGCTCCACTTCAACATAGACTATATCACCCAACTCTCCTTGGGCAAAATCAGTAATTCCAATGGTTGCTGTGTCTCCTTCAACTTTGATCCACTCGTGATCTTTGGTATATTTCAATTCTGCAGGTACATTCATATTCTAAAAATTTTATAGGGTGTAAATGTAAAAGATTTCTTCAAGCAAAAAATATTTTTAATTTCCAAAGTTATAACGAATTGTAAACCCTGAACGAATACTGTTTTGTGGAAAGGCAGTAGAGATTGCGAATTCTGAAAAATTATGATCGTAAAAAAATTGAGCGACTAAGTTTTGTGTCAATGCATAATCGGCATTTATTTTTATTGCGACTAAACGTTGTCCCGCAGTAACTTGATTATTGTCATACTCCAAATTTCTTAAAACAGTTATATTATCACGATACGAAACATCTGCTTTTATATTTAAATCTCCTTTCAAAATAATACGACGCCCTCCAAAACTGGTTCTAAACCGCAGATCTTTTACCCGATATCCCATTCCCACAACGTATTCATCTCCGGTTGATTCTGTAATAAGACTATTATCCAAACTCAACGAAATTGCACGCTCTCTTCTAAGTTCAGCTAAAAACTTAAACGAATTATTCATCTCCATATCAATTCGAACTAAGGGATTAAATTGCTCGACTAAATTTACATTGGAGTACAATTTCTCAGGAATCAAATTGCCTAATTTGTCCGTTTGATTGGGTAAAGAAGGATTAAAATCAAAATTATTTTGAAAATTCGTTAGCGTATAGCTCGCTCGATAAGCATGGTTGATTGAAAGACGTTTAAATATTTTGGACAATGATTTTATTTCAGATAAGCCTGTAAATTTTAAATTCCAATTGGGTAAGGGATTCTTTCTAACTGGATTTAAAGAAACATTTTCTGGATTTACTCCAGAATAAGCCGCTAAAAAAGAATGGATCAGGACTCCTTGTTGATTCTTGCCAAATCCCAATGGATAGCCCTCTGTGTCATTACCTAAATTTTCATAACTACTATTCTGTGCCAACCGATTTGCAATAACTATTCGATTCTTTCTAAACTTTTCAAAATTGGAACTGATTGAACCATCCGTAGAATTAAAAGCCGTTTGAATTAAAATTGTTGATATTCCGAAATTACCAAACAAGCTTGAATTTTGAGGAAGGTAATTTTGATCTTCTACTCTAAAATTTTCCAGTCTATTCTCAGAATAGTCGCGCTCTGCATTAAAATCAATGATCAGGCTTTTTAAAGGAACTACTTGAGCAGAGGCCTTAAATTTACTGCTATGCAGACTTGTATAGGGCTGATTAAAATTTGGATAGCCCGTTAACCAACCTTGCTTAGCCGCTTCATATCTAACATCTGCTTGACTTCCAAAAGTATAGCCTAAAGTCGGGCGCAAGCCCCCTGCAAAACCTACCGAGGGCAAGTAACCCGGCAATACAGAACCATTGTTCTCATTATAACTCGCCTGTACTCGTTTTACAGCAGTCAAAACATCCACCAACTGAGTTAAACCTTTCTTCAATAAGGAATTTTTTGATTTTGAAGTAGAATCCTCAGCCGCATTTGTTTTTGCTTTAGGAATGAAAGAAGTCTTCTTCGATTTTAAACCCAAAACGGTATATAATTTTGCGAAAGACAAGGCTGCAGTAAGCGTTTTAGTATTGTTGTTTTGAATGGTATTCACAATCCCTAAAGGAATACCCTCCGCACTTTTGACCTGAGACAAAGCCTCAGAACCTCGGATCCAATTAAAATTTCCCGTGTAATTATAGGTTGCATCTATAAAGCTCAAAAATGGAATATACTGAAAAGGTAATTTATAATTTACAGCTAATGACTGAAGGTGATTATTGGGCTCTCCTGTATTTAGTAACCCTTGCCATAAAGCTTGTTTTGTTGACGAAAAAGGGTTGGTCAAGCCTGTATCCATTGCATCCAACTGCCTAATAATACTACTTGTACTTGCATTAAAATTAATTCTTAATGAGCGACTTAAATTGTGAGTAAACGCATAATTATAATCAAATAAAAAATTACGTTGTTGTAAATTTGGCAAACTTCGCTGCTGAGAGCCATCTACACCTTCCAAATACACCTGTCTGAACTTCTGATTATTTAGGATTCTATTGATGTTAGCTGCTCCTTCAAGGGAGCTAGGTAATAGATTAAAATTAAGTTTTTGAAGCCATTGCCAGTATTTTTTTCGATTAAAAAAGCTTACTTTTTTAAAGGGTTCAATTGGCTTTGAAGTGAATGAATGTCCGTAATTAGCTCCGAGTAATACATTGACTTCTTCTTGAGTTTCAAGCTCATAATCATGGTGCTCAAGCTCGTTGTAAGCATAAGAAAAATCAAAGTTTTCTGGGCTGTAAAATCGAGTCTCCCCTTCACCTGTATTATTTTTTCTTATGCCAATCAGGCTAATACTTTTTCTACTTGTGTAATCAATGGCTTGATTCCGAATGGAATCGCGTTGTGATTTTCTTTCTGCAGTATTCAATCGATCATCCAATTTTAAATCCTGATAAAAGGGATCGTATTCTGGGGTAATCATGGTTTCTCCACTAGCAAAACTGAGTGGAATTTGAAGTCCCCATTTGGCAGGAGTGAGTTGACCAAGGTTAATAGTAGACACCATATCATACTGCAACAACTCCTCTCTTGCTCTCTGGTTAGGAGTTTGGTCTATACTTCCAAAACCTATGGTTGAATAACGTCCCGTTGCAGAAAAAGATGCGAAATCGGCTAGATTGGCATCCAAAGCACCAATGGCAGCCCAACCTCCCTGGCTGTCGATACCCGAAATCCGCAATTCATTAAACCAAACCTCTCCACATAAAGATTCTCCCAAATCAGTAGAAGGATTTTTCACTCCTATCATCAACGTTCTTATGTCTCCCAAAGAAGGGTTTCCTCGAATTGAAAATTTATACTTTTTATCTCCCGGCAAACTACTAATCGGCGTAAATTCTTGAATGGGATTTAATTCTTCATCAAAATAAAGTGCTTCACCTAATCCTAATTGCTGGAGGGCACGCGCTTTGAGTTTAGCCAAAAGCTCAATGGGGACTTCCAAAGAATTGGAGTCAGGGTTCCAAACCTCTTCAGCCGAAAGACGATTAATGGTTTCTGCAGTATATTCTGTGGGTTTTAATGGAATTTCAATTTGATAATAATTGTCTTGATAATCGGTTCCTAAACGAATAAAAGCAACTAATCTTTTATCAAATTCGTCCTCTGAACCTTCTCCGGGTAGGGGTTCATTTCCAGGAAGGGATTCAGCATGCAAAAACATACGCAACTTACTGTATTGCCGCATGTCAAGATTTAGGTTTTTATAAATACCTCTAGAATCAGATGGCTGAAGATCACAGACTCTAAAAGCCAATGACTGCTCGTTTTGTCTTATAATTGTGTTATTATTATTTACCTGTTCCCGTCGAATTTCTGGAGGTAAAACATAATTGATAGGAATACGATTTTCATTTTCTAAAATATTGACTGTACTGATATCAACAGTTGTATTTTCATTGACTAAAACCTCCTCATTTAACGCCTTATTGTATCTGCGCCAATCTCCACGAACTAAATCTAAAGTACCGAAACGAAAGACAACTTTTTCTTCAAAACCGCTCAAAACCATTCGCATAAATCGAATGGAACGCAAATCGTTTATTTCATTTACGGATTTAAAGTAGGAATTAAAAGATGTGTTTTCGTAATAGTCTTTTTGAATGGGAACTTTAAACTGGATCCAACGGGTAATAAATTCGTCTCCATTAGGAGCATTTACTTTAATCTCTTCTCGAACATCTGTTACGAAAGGATGATTTCCAACTTGCATGTTTTTAGTAATGGGAACACGGTATTCGAAATAACTGTCAATGGTGTTCATACTTTGATCCCGGTTGATGTCCTCTGTATCGGGTTCTGTTGTATTTCCACGGTCAGTATCACTAAAAGCAATTGGCGTATTATTTTCTAATCCATTATAATTTTTGTACCGATTTAAAATATCCCCCTCAGCTTGCAAAAAGTATTGGTAATTATCCCCTGCAGGATCATTGTTGGGTCCGTTTGTAAAAATAGTTCGTTCCTCCTCATCACTTAAGCCATCCAAACCAACATCCTGAAGGGCTCGATCATCAGCCTCGGAATTAAACGCATAAACTAAAGATTGATTGGCAGGTACTTTCCCCCATACTGTTTCGTAGGTGGGAGTAGGTTCAGATATTCCCGGCAAACCATTTTCAAATTGTTTTCTCCCATCCCGTAAAATATCCTCAGAAATATTTCCTAGGTGAAAAACTAAGTCTCCTAAATCATCCGATGAAGTCTCATTCTCTGAAAATGTATCCAATAACCAAAATTCAATAAATTCTACATTGGACTGTTCAAAATTGGTCGCATTTATTGAACGCATCACCCCAGCCCAATTCTTTTTGGTATCTACACCGAATTGTTCATTAGGTGCGTTATTGTAGGGTCCTTTCTCTTTTGGATAATAAGCCAGATCAAAGGTAGGTAATGTACTAGGAGTTCCCTGAACAATGTCTTGTTCTGGAAACAATTCATTGATGGAAATTCTTCGAGTTTCATTGGAAGAAATGTCATTATTATTGATTCCATTGGGAGGCCTAGAGTAAAAGATTTGATCTATGGAATACCATGCTAATTTGGAACGCCCGTAACCACTTTCCAAACCATCAGCAGTAGCCCCAGGAACATCATTTACTGGAACACTCGAAAGATTCCACGCGGTGTAGCCTTTAATATCAATATTGGTTTGTGCACCTTCAAAGTCATCTATGTAGACGTTTGTTTCTCCATTTAATTGAGTGTTTCTTGGATCTTGAGCCGCCAATCTCGCAACTTCTCCCCTAAAAGAAATTTGAGAAGGAACATTTGAATTGATGGTAGGCAATTTGTTTACCAAACGAGTTAACAACGGAATTTCTGTAGAAAAATTAGTATTGAATCCCATCATGGTATTGTTTACGGGCTCCGTTCCATAATTCGCCTTTTGAGTCAATGGATTTTCACTCAGATTGATTAACGTTCCTCCAATATTTATTTTGTCAGTAATGCGGTGATTGACATTAATCCCAGAAAAACGCTTATTTTGTTGGTTAAAAAAGGAATTGTTTTCTACGGAAATATCAATCGGTATGTTTGACGCCTTCAGTCCTTCATCTAAAATCTTAACCCGTCCAATTTCATAATTCACAGTATAATCCAACCCTTCTTGTAGCACCCTTCCTCCTGCTGTAACTCTTACCGAACCTCTTGGTACATTGAAGGCTCCAATATTAATCCCATCTCCACCTTCTGATTTATAACGCCCTTTTAATTGGAATTTATTTTTTTCCGTAAACTCTAATGCTGCTGCTTTTGTGGAAGAATACATTTCCTTAAAAACATATTTTTTTTGGTTTTTATTAAATGTACTTTCAATATCATAATCTTCTTTTGCCGATTTTGGATTGTCTAAAAGTTTAAACAAAAATTCCCCAAAGGGTTCTGCTTTAGGAAAAATAATCCGCCCATATCTTTGGTCAATTGTGATTCCAGGAATAAAATCAAAAAAACCATCTCCTTTAGGAACCAAATCTTGATA
>JAURBX010000084.1 GCA_030828745.1 Flavobacteriaceae bacterium
AAAGGTTTCTAAAGAGTCACAGCCCATTGCTAATTCAGTAAGAGAAGTTGCTAATGCCAAATAAGAATCATTTTTAGCGACAAAATCTGTTTCACAGTTCAGAGATACAATAACACCTTTGGTGTTATCATCATTTACTTTCGCTAAAACTGCTCCTTCAGAAGAATCTCTGTCGGCACGATTAGCAGCTACTTTTTGTCCTTTTTTTCGTAAACCTTCTACAGCTTTGTCAAAATCGCCTTCGGCTTCAACAAGTGCTTTTTTACAGTCCATCATCCCCGCTCCAGTTGCCTGGCGGAGTTTGTTTACTTCAGATGCAGTAATTTTCACAGTTTTATTAATTTATGAGTGAGTTAGTCTTTTTTTTCTTCCTTGGTTTCTTTAGCAGGAGCTTCAGGTGCAGCCTTTTCAGCTACCGCTGGAGTTTCAGCTTGAGGAGCTGCTTCAACAGCAGCATCGGTAGCTTCTGATTTTTTGGCAGCAGCTTCCATCTCTTTTGCATCACTTGCAGCAGTTCCTTCTTTTTCACTTTGACGTTCTTTGAGTCCTTCAGCAAGAGCTCCAGTAACAAGACCTAAAATTTTATCAATTGATTTTGAAGCATCATCATTGGAAGGAATTACAAAATCAACGTCACGTGGGTCAGAGTTGGTATCTACCATTGCAAAAATTGGAATTTTCAATTTTTGAGCTTCTTTTACTGCAATGTGTTCACGCGTAGTGTCTACGATGAAAAGCGCACCAGGAAGACGAGTCATATCAGTGATTGAACCTAAGTTTTTCTCTAATTTAGCACGAAGACGATCCACTTGTAAACGCTCTTTTTTCGAAAGAGTTTCAAAAGTACCATCTTTCTTCATACGATCGATGGCGCCCATTTTTTTAACGGCTTTTCTGATGGTTACAAAGTTTGTAAGCATTCCACCTGGCCAACGTTCTGTAATGTAGGGCATGTTTACCGCTTTTGCTTTTTCAGCAACGATATCTTTCGCTTGTTTTTTGGTTGCAACAAATAGGATTTTACGTCCTGAGGCTGCAATCTTTTTTAAGGCTTCATTGGTTTCTTCAATCTTTGCAGCAGTTTTGTAAAGGTTGATGATGTGAATACCGTTACGCTCCATATAGATATAAGGAGCCATGTTTGGGTTCCATTTACGGGTTAAGTGACCGAAATGGACACCTGCGTTTAACAGGTCATTTACTTCTGGTTTTGCCATTGTGTTTTAGTTTACGTTCCTTTTGTATAGCAACAAGTTTTTTTACTTGTTTAGATGCTAAACTAACATCCGCCGTGGCGGTTTTTAAGCAACTGGTTAATTAATAAATGAATGAACTTTGTTTTGCACAAGGCAAAACGAATACCAATTATCGTTTTGAGAATTGGAATTTTTTTCTTGCTTTCTTTTGACCGAACTTCTTACGTTCCACCATACGAGGGTCACGTGTCAATAGGCCTTCTGGCTTTAATTCGGTACGGTGTTCTTCGTTAATTTGGCAAAGCGCTCGGGAGATTGCTAGACGAACCGCTTCTGCTTGACCATTAGATCCGCCACCTTTAACCGTTACATTTAAATCGTAATTTCCTTCTGTATTGGTTAATAAAAAAGGTTGTTGGATTTTGTACTGCAACGTAGGGGTTGGGAAATAAGTAGTATAATCTTTTTGGTTAACCGTGATTGAACCTTTCCCTTTGCTTACAAAAATACGAGCAATGGAGGTTTTACGACGGCCAATAGTATGAACAGTATCCATTATAAAAAGTCGTTTATGTTAATGGTTTTTGGATTTTGTGCTTCTTGTTGGTGTTCTGCACCGCTGTAAACACGTAAGTTTCTGAATAAATCAGCACCTAATTTGTTTTTTGGGAGCATCCCTCGAACTGCGTTTTCTACAAGACGCGTGTCTTTTTTATTGTGCAATTGGACAGCAGTAAGACTACGTTGCCCACCAGGAAACCCAGTATGACGAATATATTCTTTTTGTTCCCATTTATTTCCACTCAAAGTTACGTGCGCTGCATTAACGACAATAACGTTGTCACCACAGTCAACATGGGGAGTGTAATTGGTTTTGTATTTACCACGTAAAAAATTAGCGATAATGGCTGAAACTCTTCCAAGGGGAAGATCTTTTGCATCTACGACAACCCACTCTTTGTTAACAGTGTTGGCATTGGCAGAAATTGTTTTGTAACTTAATGTATTCACAATAAATAATTTTATCCGTCAAAAATTGTTTCAACGGGCTGCAAATGTACAATTATAAATTACTTTGGGAAAATTTTTTATTCTAATTTTCTACTCTAGCGAAAAGCATCCATTTTTTCACTTAGTGTGCTTCTAACCAATTGTTTCCAATTCCAATATCAACAACTAAAGGGACATTGATTTCAAAGGCATTTTCCATTTCATTTTTTATCATGTCTTTAAGCGAGTCAACTTCCTCTTTGGGAACATCAAAGACAAGTTCATCATGTACTTGTAGCAGCATTTTAGACTTCCAGTTTTCATTTTGTAAACGCTTTTGAATGGCAATCATGGCTAATTTGATGATGTCGGCTGCACTTCCCTGAATGGGAGCGTTTACAGCATTCCGTTCTGCAGCTCCTCTTACGATTGCATTTTGAGAATTAATGTCTTTTAAATAACGTCGTCTTCCTAAGACCGTAGAAACATATCCATGATCTCTTGCAAAATCAATTTGATCTTGCATATAGGCTCTTAATTTTGGATAGGTGCTATAATAGGTCTCAATGAGTTCTTTTGCTTCGGAACGATTAAGGTTGGTTTGTTGACTTAAACCAAAAGCGGACACTCCATAGATAATTCCAAAATTGACAGTTTTAGCATTCCCCCTTTGCTCTCTAGTCACTTCTTCTGGAGGAACATTAAAAACTTTGGCTGCAGTCGAACGGTGGATGTCCTCATTATTTTGAAAAGCAGAAAGCATACCCTCGTCACCACTAAGTGCTGCAATAATTCGTAATTCAATCTGTGAATAATCTGCGGCCATCAGCACATGATTTTCATCCCGAGGAATAAAAGCTTTTCTAACCTGTTGACCACGTTCCGTTCTGATGGGAATATTTTGAAGGTTTGGATTATTGCTGCTCAAGCGCCCTGTGGCTGCAACCGCTTGGTTATAGATGGTATGGACTCTCCCTGTTTTTGGATTGATCTCATTTGGGAGCGCATCGACATAGGTGTTTTGTAATTTTTGAAGCGAACGCCAATCGAGTATCTCGGCAATAATTGGATGGTCTTTGGCTAAATAAGACAAAACATCTTCAGCAGTTGAATACTGTCCTGTTTTAGTTTTCTTGGGCTTATCTACCAATTTTAATTTTTCAAATAGAATAACACCGAGTTGTTTTGGTGAGGCTAAATTGAAAGTTTCTCCAGCAACCTCAAAAATCGTAGTTTCTAATTTTTTAATATCCTTAGCCAAGCTAATCGATAAAGAGTTTAAAAAAGATACATCCAGATTGATTCCTTCACACTCCATGTTGGTTAAAACAGAAACAAGAGGAAGCTCAACTTTTTGATAAAGCTCTAATGTGTTAGCGGTGGTCATTTCTTCATGAAAATACTCCTTTAATTGAAGCGTTATGTCAGCATCTTCAACAGCATATTCAGTTTGTTGTTCCAAGGATACCTCTCGCATAGTTCCTTGGTTTTTTCCTTTTTTACCAATTAGTTCTGTAATGGATTGTGCGGAATAGTTCAAATAGGTTTCTGCCAAGATATCAATATTATGACGCATATCGGGATTGATTAGGTAATGGGCAATCATGGTATCAAATAATGGGGCACTTACTTGAATATCATAATTTCGAAGCACCTTGAGGTCGTATTTGAGGTTGTGCCCTATTTTTTCTATTTCCGGATGTTCAAAAAAGGCTTTAAAAGGTTCTAAAATTTCAAGTACTTCAGTTTTATCTTCTGGAAGAGATAAATAATACCCTTTTCCTTTACTCCATGAAAAGGCAATTCCTACCAATTCGGCTTCCAAGGCGTTTAGAGAAGTGGTTTCCGTATCAAAACATACGCTTTTTTGTTGAAGCAGCTCTTTTAAGAGCTGAGCTGCAGCAAGCTTTGAGTTAACATGTTGGTACCAATGGGCATTGTTTTTTAAGTTTTTTCGAGCGTCAACATTACTTTCCGTTATGGTGCCACTTCCTGGGGCTGCAAAGAGATCAAACTGTTCCCCTTCTTGTGAAGGTTTAGCTGGGACTTTTTCTTTAGGCGTTTTTGAAGTTGATGTAGGGGCGAAAATCTTTTTAAAGCTTTCGGCCATACGACGAAATTCCAATTCTTCAAAAAGACTACTGACTGCCTGTTCGTCTGGGCGTGTCAATTCGTAAGCTCCAGCTTCAAAACGTACAGGAACATCTAATAATATGGTGGCTAATTCTTTTGACAACAGCCCGAGTTCTTTGTTGGCTTCAATTTTTTCTTTTAGTTTTCCCTTAATTTCATGGGTATTTTCCAAAAGGGCTTCCATACTTCCGTATTCTTTCAAAAACTTTTTTGCGGTTTTGTCTCCAACTCCAGGTAAGCCAGGGATATTATCAACTGCGTCTCCCATCATTCCCAAATAATCAATAACCTGCTCGGGGCGTTCTATTTCAAATTTTGCTTGTACTTCAGGGATTCCCCATATTTCAATGCCATTTCCCATACGCGCAGGACGATACATAAAGATGTTCTCTGAAACCAGTTGGGCAAAATCCTTATCGGGGGTGACCATAAACACCTTAAAATCTTCTTTTTCTGCTTGTTTGGCTAGTGTTCCAATAATATCATCTGCTTCAAAACCTGCTTTTTCTATCACAGGAATATGCATGGCTTTCAAAATCTCTTGGATGTAAGGGACTGCAATGCGTATGGCTTCAGGTGTTTCGTCTCGATTGGCTTTGTAGTCTGTAAAAAGTTCAGTTCGACTCACAGACCCACCTTTATCAAAACAAACCGCCAGGTGATCTGGTTTTTCTCTTCTAATTACATCCAGTAATGAATTGGTAAACCCCATAATGGCTGAGGTATCCATTCCTTTGGAATTGATTCTTGGATTTTTAATGAATGCATAGTATCCTCTAAAAATGAGGGCAAAGGCATCTAATAGGAAAAGGCGTTTTTGGTTACTCATAGGCTAAATATATAAAACCCTAAGACACGATTTGGTATCATTGTATTTTATTTAATAACAGGCTAATTTTTTTTGAGATTCCTGGGGGATCCCATCCCAAGTGTTGATGTAAGAGTGACGTTTTTCCATGCGAGATAAATTGATCGGGAATTCCTTGCAGTTGAATGGGAAGGTGATATCCCTCTCGTGCTGCAAATTCAAGTATGGCACTCCCTGCACCCCCACTATTTACACCTTCTTCAAAAACCAGTATTGCCTTATAGGTTTTACAAATCGAATGTAATAAGTCCGTATCCAGGGGTTTTACAAAGCACATATCATAATGCGCAACAGCCTCAGCGCTTTCATAGTTTTTCAATGCATCACGAACAACTTTGGCTAAAGTACCAAAAGAAAGGACTGCAAGGGTATCTCCTTTTTTAAGTAATTGCCCTTTTCCCCAAGCAACTTTTTCAAACTGCGGTGTGAATTTTATTTGTTCACTAAAGCCCCTGGGATAACGAATCGCAAGGGGATGTGGAATTCCAAGTTGTGCAGTATATAAAAGATTTTGAAGTGTTTGGGCGTCTCTTGGGGTAGCAATTTCAAGATTGGGGATACAACGTAAAAAGGCAATGTCAAAAATACCGTGATGGGTGGGGCCATCATGACCAACTATCCCTGCACGATCGATACAAAAAATGACTTTTAAATCTTGCAAGGCAACATCATGAATCACTTGATCGTAAGCACGTTGTAAAAAGGTTGAATAGATGACACAAAAGGGGATCATCCCTTCGGTAGCCATACCCGCAGCTAGGGTGACAGCATGTTGTTCGGCAATTCCAACGTCTATACATCGCGTTGGAAACGTCTCCATCATCTGTACTAAGCCACTCCCCGTGGGCATGGCGGGAGTTAGCGCTACAATTTTTTCATTTGTTTTTGCTAAATGAAGTAGTGTTTGTCCTAAAATATCTTGATATTTTAGTTTCTGGTGTTCCTCAGGACGGCTAAGTTTTCCCGTCAGGGGGTTAAATTTTCCTGGAGCATGGTAAGTCACCTGTTCATTTTCTGCAGGGGGGAGGCCTTTTCCTTTTGTGGTAACAAGGTGAATAATACGAGGCCCTTGCATTTTTTTTTGTTTTTCAAAAACGTGAATGAGTGTTTCGATATCATGACCATCGATGGGTCCTGAATAGCTTAGATTGAGTGATTCAAAAAAGTTAGGGGTGGTAGGCTGCTCCTTTTGTACGGTTTCAAAATAGTGTTTTAAGGCGCCAACACTAGGGTCTATTCCCATGGCATTGTCATTCAAAATAACCAATACATTGGCTTGGGTAGTTCCTAAATGGTTAAGTGCCTCAAACGCCATACCGTTTGCAATGGAGGCATCTCCAACTACGGCAATGTGTTGTTTGTTTTCTCCTTTTAGCTCTGAGCTTAAAGCCATTCCCAAAGCGGCAGAAATAGCGGTGCCTGCATGTCCCGTGCCAAAAGAATCGTAGGGGCTTTCTTCTCTTTTTGGGAATCCGCTAATGCTTCCATATTGACGCAGGGTTTCAAAGTCAATTTTTCTTCCGGTTATCATTTTGTGACCATAAGCTTGATGCCCCACATCCCAAATCAAAAGATCCTTTGGCGTATTAAAACAATAGTGTAAGGCTACGGTCAGCTCTACTGTTCCCAAACTAGAGCCTAAATGTCCTTCTCCTTTGGATAAAGCAAGAATAATTTCTTTTCGCAAGGCTGCTGCAAAATCAGGGAGCTCTTTTTGGGAAAGCTTCCTTATTTCTTCTGGGTTTTGTATGGATGCAAAACGATTTCCTGACATGGGGTAAAGGTAAGGTAAAAGCAAATTGATCTCATGCCTTTGGAATTTGTATTTTTGAACATGGAATTAGACGATCAGTATTTTATGAAGCAAGCCTTGGTCGAGGCTGAAAAAGCAGCCTTTGCAGATGAAGTTCCCGTAGGGGCTGTGGTGGTGGTTGGGCAACGGATTATTGCGCGCGCGCACAATTTGACCGAGCGGCTGCATGATGTAACTGCGCATGCCGAAATGCAGGCCATTACCGCAGCAGCAAATTACTTAAATGGGAAATACTTGGTGGGCTGTACGCTCTATGTCACTTTGGAGCCTTGTGTGATGTGTGCTGGAGCTTTAGCCTGGAGTCAATTGGATCGGGTGGTCTTTGGTGCAGGAGATTCTAAACGTGGATTTCAGCAGGCAACCTTGAATTTACATCCTAAAACGTCTTTGAGCGGGGGTGTTATGGCAGCAGAGGCCAAGCTCTTATTGGATGCTTTTTTTGCTAAAAAAAGGAAATAAAAAAAGCGTTTCATTGCTGAAACGCTTAAGTCTTAGTAATAATATATAAATTATAATACGGTGATACTGGAAGCTTGCTTCCCTTTTTTACCATCTTCTTCTACATACTCTACTTTTGCTCCTTCTCTAAGGGTCACGCCGTTTAGGGCTGAAATGTGAACGAATACGTCTTCTCCAGACTCATCGTTTGTGATGAAACCAAATCCTTTAGCTTCATTGAAAAATTTAACTGTACCAGTCATTGTTTATTTTATTAATTATGCCGCAAAGGTAAACTTAAAATCTATTCTAGCTTACTTTTTAACATTTTTATTTACCAAAGGCTTTGAGTATCAATATTTTTCATGAAAAAATATTAAAATAATTAAACCTTATTTCTCTCTCATTTTCTTCAGATTGTCATCACTTAAGGTATAGTCTTTTAAGTGTTTTCC
>JAURBX010000049.1 GCA_030828745.1 Flavobacteriaceae bacterium
GGGAGCGATAAATATTCGATTAGAGAACGGTGTGTATACTATAAATTCTCCTTTTGCAGGGCAGTTTATGCGCATGGCGGATCAATTTCAAGGAACCATTGAAGCTGAGACAGATACTCCTTTGCAATTACGATCTTTATACACTTTACCTAGTTTTCAGTTTGTAATTCCCGAACCGGCACTCCGAGGAAAGTTTGATATCATTAAATCTGAGGAGCCGAGTGAATCCATTCAAAATGCACTCCAACTAGAAGTGGAGTCACAAGGAAAAACAGCAAGGATTACTTTGCTGGGAGGAAAAGGTTCAACGAATGATCCCAAACAGATTACGGTAGGGGGATTAGACTTTTATTTACAATTTGGTTCTTTACCAATGGAGCTTCCTTTTGCTATCAAATTGAATGACTTTATTGCCGAAAAGTATCCCGGTACTGAAAAGAGTTATTCTTCATTCATGAGTAAAGTAACTGTGGAAGATCAAGCTCCATTTGATTACGATATTTATATGAATCATGTTTTAGATCATCGTGGCTACCGCTTTTTTCAAGCCTCGTTTAATCCCGATGAAAAGGGAACAATTCTATCGGTCAATCATGACCAATGGGGAACATGGATTACTTATGCGGGATATATGCTGCTTTATTTGAGTATGATTGGTATTTTCTTTATTGGAAAAACCCGTTTTAAAGACTTGTCCAAGTCTTTGGAGAAAATAAATATAAAGAAAAAAGCACTCACCGTCGGTTTGATTCTTTTTGGGATTTCAGGATTCTCGCTCCAAGCCCAAGAGCATGTACATGAACAAAAAAGTGCGATTGACTTTGACTCAATCATTCAAGCTGATGCATTCTCATTAGAACATGCTCAAAAATTTGGACAACTGATCATTCAAGATGCTGGAGGAAGAATGAAGCCCACCAATACTTTTTCTTCTGAATTACTTCGAAAAGTAAGCAAGAGTGACACCTACAAAGGGTTAAATTCGGATCAAGTCTTATTGTCTATTATGAATAATCCTGCGGTTTGGTATAATGTGCCCTTGATTTATTTAAAGCGAGGTAACGATAGCATTCGTAAGCTGGTTGGGATTCAATTAAAAGAGTCCATTTTTAGAAAAAAAGCGGAATACGCACCCTTGCTCTCCTTTTTTGATTCAGAAGGAAATTACAAACTTGCACCTCAATTGGAAGCAGCTTATCGTGCTTCAGTACCCAATCAGTTTCAGAAAGACTTTATAGAGTTAGATCGAAGAGTGAATTTGTTGTATTCTGCTTTGGAGGGGAAAATTATGCGCATATTTCCTTTACCTAATGACGAGAATAATAAATGGGTTTCGTTTCCAGAACTAAATGAGGCGAATTTCACAGGTAAGGATTCGCTTTATGTGCGTAATATTTTACCTCTTTATTTTCAATCCTTACGATTAGCGCAGCAAGATAAAGACTACAATCAAGCTGATAATTTATTAGAAAGCATTTATGGATTTCAAAAGAAGTTTGGAAGTGAAGTTGTGCCTTCAGAAGAACGTGTAAAAGCTGAAATCACCTACAATAAGTACGATATATTTAAAAAACTATACAGTTGGTATATCTACGCCGGAACTTTATTTTTTATTGTTTTAATTCTACAAATTTTTAAATCCAACAAAGTTATATCTGTTTTGGTTAGTGGTTTTAAAGCGATAATGGTATTACTTTTTGTATTGCACACAGGCGGATTGATTGCTCGTTGGTATATATCGGGTCATGCCCCTTGGAGTGATGCTTATGAATCTATGATTTATGTGGCTTGGGCAACACAGTTTTTTGGACTAGCCTTTGGACGAAAATCAGCGATAACCATGGCTTCTACGGCATTTGTTGCAGGAATGATATTGATGATAGCGCATTGGAATTGGATGGACCCTGCAATTGCAAATTTGGTGCCTGTTTTAGATAGTTATTGGTTAATGATTCACGTAGCGGTGATTGTAGGGAGTTACGGTCCTTTTGCCCTAGGAATGATTATTGGTGGGGTTTCATTGTTGTTAATGTTGGTTGCAAACAAAAACAACAAACAAAAAATTAAACTCCAAATTAAAGAATTAACGATCATCAATGAACTGGCAATTACGGTTGGATTAATTATGCTTACCATTGGTAATTTTTTGGGAGGTATGTGGGCCAATGAAAGCTGGGGACGTTACTGGGGTTGGGATCCCAAAGAAACATGGGCTTTGATTAGTATTATGGTTTATGCTTTTGTCATTCATATGCGACTCATTCCCGGTCTTCGTGGAACTTGGATTTTTAACCTTATGAGTGTGGTTGCTTTTGCGAGTATATTAATGACTTATTTTGGTGTAAATTTTTACCTCGTTGGCTTGCATTCTTATGCAAGTGGAGATAAAATAATAACCCCTAATTTCATTTACTATGCAGTTGTAATTATTACTGTTTTAGGAATCGCTTCTTATTTCAAATCGAAAGTGCTCTATAGAAAAAGCGAGGCATAGTTCTTGTAATTGTTTCTTAAAATAGTACCATGAAATTGTATTTCACCCCCCTTTTTAGTCTTTTCATTATTTTGAATTGCACAAAAAATACAGAAGTAATTCCAGAAGATGAGGTTTCACAACAAGAACAAAAATGGAAAAAACAAGGAATTACTGAGTATGAGTTTACATTGCAAATATCATGCTTTTGTGTTGTCGACTATACGCGCCCAAAATCTATAGTGGTAAAAAATAATCAAATTGAATCGGTCAATGGTATAGCCTATGCAGATTTAGAATATGAAACGTACATGACTTTCGATGATTTTTTTGAGTATATCAAAGAACGCCAGTTGGAAAATCCAGTCCAAGAGAATTTGGAATTTGATCCCACTTATGGTTTTCCAACCTACATCTATTTTGATATCAGCGAACTGATTGCAGATGAAGAAATTGGTTATACGATTACCGATTTCCTTCCAAGAAAATAAAGCAATACTTTTATGTAATGAGAATTTCTATCCCCTTAGATTTAATTGTTTGACGGGAGTGGATTAAACTCATATATAGATTTAATTTGAATTTTAGCACATGAAAAAGAAGTGGTGGATTTATTCCGTAGTTGGGCTTTTGCTCCTTGGACTTGGACTTTCTCTATTGGGAGAGGCCATTATTTACAAGTTTCAAAATGATTTTGATTGGTTTTTTCTGGGTACAATAGCTCTAGTTGTATTTAATAGTGGTATTGCCCTAGTGGGGGAAGCAATTGTTTTAAAAGGGAAAATGAAGAATTAAAGAAAAGCAGCTACAAACGCCTCTTCATCACTTCCTTTGTTGATTTCTACGATTGATTTTTCAACGATTTGCTCAGCGTCGGCTGTTGGAAACCCTAAACCGATAATTAAACGGTGCATTAGTTTTTCTTCGGCTGAATCTGTGATATGATCTGCGAGAACCATCCGGGTTAAGTCGTACAAACGTTCCAATCGACGTTGCTCTGTTGCAGGAGGGTTGATGGGATAAGCATCAATATTGTTTTTGATTTCTTCAACTTCGTTTTCATCTATTTCTAAGTTGATAGCAGTACGATTTATAAAGGCTTCTTCTTCAGAAGAAATAATTCCATCAGCAAGAGCTATTCGAACAATTGCTGCAAAATGGTCTCGGTTACGAGATTTGAATCCGGAAGTGTATAAATCAGAAAAAGACATGTGAAAAAATATTTTTGCCAAAGATAAAAAATGGAATTGGCAATAAGTTTAAATTTGAATGAATTTTTAAAACAAAACCCATTTTTTATGATCGAGATTAAAATTCTTAAAAACAGATCCGATATTGGTGCGGGAACGCGTGGATCAGATATGGGAATAGATGCACTAGAGATTGCTGCAATAAATTCTGGGCATGATTTTTTTAATCGATATCCTTTTATTGATATCCAAACTCATAATGAAACAGTTTATGATAAAGTTAAAAACACTACTGCAAAACGGATTAAATTCGTTGTTGATCAATGTGAACGATTAAAGACAGCTACAAAACAAACACTTGAAAATAAACAATTTCCTTTAATTTTATCGGGCGATCATTCCTCTGCCTTAGGATCCTTAGCAGGAATTAAGAGTGCCTACCCAGAGAAAACGCTAGGAGTCATTTGGATTGATGCGCATGCTGATTTACATACTCCTTTCAGTTCTCCCTCAGGCAATGTTCATGGTATGCCACTTGCTGCAGCTTTAGGTCATGATAACGCAGAACAAAAGATTAATTCCGTTAGCCCGGAAACGATTGCTGATTGGGAGCAAATGAAACATATGGGAACGGTTTCTCCCATCCTTCGCCCAGAGCATTTGATTTATTTTGGCGTTCGGGACACAGAACACCAAGAAGATGCAATTATAGATCGTTGTGCTATTAAAAACTATCCCGTTCACGAAGTGCGCCACCGTACTGTGGAAATTTGCATTCTAGAAGCATTGTCACGATTATCGGAAGTAGATATGATTTATATCACCTTTGATGTGGATGCTTTAGATTGTGATTTGATTTCTTATGGAACGGGAACTCCTGTGTCTAAGGGATTTGACCCTAAGGAGATTATTGCAATTATTCAAGGGATTCGCGCTAGCGGTAAGGTCGTTGCCTTAGAAGTGTGTGAAATCAACCCTTTACTTGATCATAAAGGAAATCGTATGGCTGAGGCAGCCTTTGAAGTACTTGATTCATTGTTTTAATCAATATCAAATCGGAAACCTAGTGAAATATTATGCTGTAAATAAGCTTGCTCCTTGAAGAGGGTAGAAAGATCTATTTTACCATAAAGCGTAAAGAGTTTGGGGAGTGAAACATAGCCACTTACCCCATAAATGAGATCATTAAAATTTAGGTTTGGATCCACCTTTTCTTTGATTTCAGGGCCTTTTAATTTTAGTTTACTTTGAATATTGAACCCTCCATAAAATCCAGCACCAATAATAATTGCGTTGCTGTTGTGGGTGTTTTTTATGTAACTTCCATTTTGATTGAAGCCTGAAAAGTGTTTCCTTCTTGATCCCAGCTCCAAATGAATAGGAAATACTAGATTGCTGTAAATCAATTTGTTTCGATTTAATTCGGTATTAAAGAGTTTTAACTCTACTTGCCCATTGTCATCATAAAATACTTGATTGTCTTTTGGGCTGAGCGAATTTATTTGAATGGAGACCCCGTATCTCAGATTGAGCAAGCCTGAATTTGGAATAATATTGGTTTTCCACGACCAGCCTACTTCTGCAAACCAAGATTTTATAAATTCAAATCGGGTGTCTTCCAGCAAAATATTTTCTTCTAATAACTGATTCAAACCTAAGGCAAATACAAGATCACTCTGTAAGTAATGAGTATCTCTTCTGCGTTTTATGTAGGAAATTCTTGTCTCAGTATTTTTTGAGTTTGTAGTTTCAAAATTAGGTTTCTTCTCCTCTTGATAGAGTTCAGTTTCTTTGGCTAAATATTTTTCTTCAATTTCTTTAGCCGTTTGTTCCGCATATAATAATTTGAGACTATCGGCTTCAAAAGGGGTTATTTTTTCTTGAATTAATTGCTCGTTTATTTCTTTGATTTGCAATTTGAGCTGTTCCCGTTCTTTTTCTAAAATAGTTTGTTTTTCTTTTGCTAAACGTTCGTTTAAGTATTGATTTCTAGCTTCTTGTGCTGAACTTGTCAAAAAGGAAAGGAACAATAGAAATGAAAAAAGTGGTTTGAATATCTTCATGAAAATAATTTTTATAAATGATGAAAGATTTAGTTGTAGTTCTTATTCGTTCTAAATCTATAATGCCTTTTATTGCCTCTTGAAAAAGAGTTTCCACGGTATATTTCTCCCGCAATGGTTCTTCTCGCATTCACCTTTTTTGGATTCCCTTTAATCCTAATCTCTCCCCCCATGGATACTTGGGCGTCGATATTATTCTCAGAATAGATATATGCGTTTCCTCCTGCAAATATCTTAACATCTGAATATTCTGTAATTAAATCTTCGGCCTCACAGATTCCTCCTGAACTAATGCGAAGTTGGTGTTCTTTTACTTTTCCATACAGCGTTATTGAGCCACCTGTTCTCGCCCTGCTAATCAATTGCATCGCTTTAATTTCCCCCTTAAAGGAAGCTCCTTCGTGTACTTTGATTACCATTTTATTGTTTTTCAAAGGGCGCTTTGAGTCAACTCTCGCTCCTTGATGAAGTTTTATACTATTCAACGCTTGTTTATAATACAGGTCTACATAGGCATTATTATAATGTATTAATTCACTGAGGCGCATTTTAATCTTTAGAGTATTTCCTTTTTCTTTAGCGATGATTCCTCCATAACGATCACCATAAATTTCTAATCTATTTTCATCGGAAGGAATAAGATTGACAATTATTCCTGAATAAACTTTTAACTCCTTGAAATCACCAATCTCAATCGAATTTGAGCCTGAAAAAAAGTCTGAAGAGTCGTTTTGGGAATAAATTAGATTTACACTACACAAGGTAAAAAGGATAAGCAAGAGTGTAATCGAGTGGTTTGTATAGGAAAGCTTCATGAGTTTATTGTTTTGGGTACTTATTATTGGATTCGTTGGTAGCTACTTTTATTTTAGAGTAGCTGTTTTTTAGGATGTCAAAGACGCGATGTTTGAGCGAGGTTTCGGAGATGAGTTCATCCTCAATTTCTAAAAGGAGAGCTAAGGCTCTTTCCTTTTGTCGTGCGGCCTCGCTTTTATTTTTCTTTAAAGCGTCAAATGCTAAACGAATTAATTCATCTGTTTCTAAACTGAGTAAGCTGTCATTTAACAGTTGACTTTCTTTTTTTAACGCAATCTCTGGAACTTTGATTTTTGAAAAATCAGTAGTGATACGTATTTGTTTATTTTGGATCAAAAAAGGTTGTAACCCTATTTTTAAGGGAGCCGTAAGCTGAAATTGTTTCGGTATTGTAACAAATTCAGAAGTTTCTTTTATTTCAGGATGAGAGTTATCCTGCTCCAAGGGTTCTATCGCCTCAAAAACAATTTTTTTGCTGGGATCACTGGGTTGCAATACATTGGGAGCTCCTTGGTAAAAATACGAAACGCTTCCCAAAATCAGTATTGCTATGGCAGCATAGCGGAGGATAATCAATTTTTTCTTCTTTTTTTGGGGTAGTTTTTTTTCCAATTCTTCCCAAATTTCAGGAGATGGTGTTATTTCTCGAGCCTCTAATTTGACTTTCAAAAACGGTTCGGTTTTAGATGCTTTCATTTTTTTTTAAATAGGAGGTTCTAATTTGTTTTTGTAAACTGTTTCTTCCACGTGACAAATAGGATTTTGAAGTACCTATTGGAATCTTTAATTCTGCCGAGATCTCTTTATGTGAGTACCCTTCAATTGCATAGAGGATAAATACAACTTTTTGATTTTCGGGGAGTTGATCAATCAAGTTTTGAAGATGTTCCACCGAAAGATCAGCAGCTGCGGGGGAAGAGATATTCTGAAAGGTATAGTCCTCATCACTAAAGACCAATTGATTTTTCTTTCTTAAAAAACTCAATGCTTCTCGAACCATAATTTTCCTCAACCATCCTTCAAAATTTTCAGTTCTTCCAAACTGTTCTAAATGCGTGAAGGCTTTTAAAAACCCCTGCATAAGGAGGTCCTCTGCATGTTGTATGTCTTTAACATAATAACGGCAAACACTGAGCATTTTGGATGCATACTTGTCATACAACTCTTTCTGAGCCATCCGATCATTGGATTTAGATTGCTCTATCAGTTTTATGTCATTTGGATATAAAGACCTTACTTTCAACTCGGTTTTTTTGTGTTCTTTTAATATAGACGCAACTGGGATCTAAAAGGTTGCAATAGAAGTTGTTTTTTTTAAAATCAAGAACAGGTCTGTCTGATTTATTCTGCGGTTAACTTCTTGAGATAGAGATAATGATTTTTGTCTCCTTTAGTTCCTGTTTTACTTTTCTTTTTTGCAATACGGTGTAGCTCTTTTTTGATTGCTTCCAAGCTACTTTTAATTCTTGGATTGAGTCCAGTATATTCTGAAAGTTCAAGGCTTCTCTCTATAAATCGTATCTGAAGCGTTTTAAAAGAATCATCTAGTTCACGCGGTTGAATAAAAAACTGTTTAAAAAATTGATTTAAAATTTCATCAGGATAAAGACCTTCTCCCATTAGTGTGTTTTGGGAAGAAAGGATTCTGTTTAAATTACCTACACTCAGAATTCCATTTAATGCACTTAATTGCAGATTTTGCATCCGTTTTAGTGCACCTTCTCCTTTGATCTTTGAAATTAGAGGCTTTTGCATCAACCAATTTTGTGTATTCCATAAGTTCATATTTAAGAAACTTAAAGCCTTTTTTTGAGCTTCTGGATCTAAATTTTTATAGGGAATATTCTCTTGTCCTTTGTTCATGAGTGTCTCATTAACACCTCCTATCATTCGAATGACATGATAAATATATCTTCGATACACACTGACCATTTCATCATACAGTTCATTTAAATCAGTGTAAGATTGCCCTTCGGCAGTCGTCCAAGCATCAAGATTTTTTGCAACGATTTTTAAATTCTTCAACCCATATTCACTTGCTTTGATGGGATCATTGCCAATATTTTCTGTTTGGGTATCGGGATCATTTCCACCCGATCCATACATGTACATTGGATTCATACTCTTTTGATCCACCATTTCATTCAATAGCACTTTTTCACTTTCAGGGGTTTGATCAGAAAAATAACGATATCCCCATTCAATAGCATAGTCATCATAGGGGCCTAACTGACGAACAAAGCGAATGTTTTTATCCCCTGGTTGTGCAACATAATTAAACCGAGCATAGTCCATAATGGTCGTAGCAATTCCCATTTTTTGAGTAAAATCTCCTGAACGAAGTGAGTCTACAGCATAGGCCGAACTGGCTTTCATATTATGTGGTAATCCTAAAGCATGGCCAACTTCATGGGAAATGACTCGACGCATCATCTCACCAATTTCTTTTTCGGGGGTATTCAAATCTCTTGCTTTTGGATTTGCAGCACCTGTTTCCAATAAGTAACGATTACGATAGGAGCGTAAATGATTGTGATACCAAATAATATCACTTTCAATAATTTCTCCACTTCTAGGGTCTGAAACACTTGGCCCTGTGGCGTTACGTGTAGTACTAGCCACATATCGAACCGTTGAATAGCGGATGTCTTCTGGACTAAAGTCAGGATCTTCTTCTTTGGTTGGGGGGTCTTTGGCTATTATTGCATTTTTAAAACCCGCTTTTTCGAAAACAGCCGCCCAATCTTCAATTCCTTTTTTGAAATAAGGACGCCACTTTAGAGGTGTGGCAGGATCCAGATAATAAACTATCGGTTTAATTGGGTCAACCAATTCTCCTCGATTGTAGGCTTCTATATCGGAAGGCTCAAGCCGCCATCTTCGAATGATTTTGATGTCGTCCGATTTTAAAGCCTCTGAGCTGTAATCGTATTTTTTCAAGCTAAACCATCCCACTCTTTCATCAGCATATCGAATAGGCAAGGGTGTTTCGGGTAAGGTAATAATCGAATGATTTACTTGAAAGCTCATGGTGTTGGTGTAGTTTCCTCTGGGTGGGCTCGTTAAATTATAAGTGAGTGTGTGTCTAATTTCAATATTTTGAGGGAATGATTTTACGGAATCTATAAAACTTCTTTTACTGTCATTACTCCCCATATTATACTGTTTTTTCAAACTTTTCCTTAGGATGTTAAAACCAGGAGAATCATTATTAAAATAGGAACTTACATCAATTAAATATCGATTTTCTTCAGTATTCTTAATGGTGAAAGCTGCTAAAATAGGGGGGAAGTTGTTCGATTTTACACTCAAGGAGATGGGGTCTTGCTCATTTGCAATATTTACATAACTCTCTTGGGTCAATAAAATTTGTTTTCCTTTTCTCTTAAAATGAATTAACTGTTGTCCCGTTTTGGATCCTGCATTAATATAGGCCTGATAATTAGAAGGAAGTTGAACAAAACGAGTGACCATGAGTAAATCTTTTTCCAATATAGAATCTGTAAGTTCAAAATATACTTTGTCATCTTCATGATAAGAGGTAATCAATCCAGAATGTTTTTGCATCTTTTGCGTTAAAGAGTCAATCGGTTTTAGGTCACTCTCTTTTTTTGAATTTTGTGCTGAAATGAATGTTCCTAAGTGTAGTAATGAAACAAATAATAAGAGGTAGTTTTTTCTCATTTTTTAGGTTTTAGTCATAAAAGGACAAGTTCTAAAAAAAAGATTTAATAGATTAAAAGATCAAAATAAATAAAAGTGTACATTGTTTCATATAAACAACATAAAAATTCAGCAAATGAAATCTTTATTCACATCAATTTTAGGTGCTTTATTGATCTTTCCATTTCAAGGAATAGATGCACAACGTAAACAAAAAAACAGAAAGCAGGAAGCCAAAGAGGTTTCTTTAGATGCTTTTAAATTTAGAAACATAGGGCCTGCTTTTTTATCTGGGCGAATTGCAGACATCGTTACTCATCCAGAGAATGAAAACGTCTGGTATGTTGCTGTAGGATCGGGAGGTGTCTGGAAAACAGAAAATGCGGGAACGACTTGGTCTCCTATTTTTGATGATCAGTCAACGTATTCTACGGGCTGTATTACACTAGACCCTAGCAACCCTTCCACGGTTTGGGTAGGATCAGGTGAAAACGTTGGTGGGCGTCATGTTGCTTATGGTGATGGAATTTACAAAAGTACTGACGACGGTAAGACTTGGAAGAATATGGGTTTAAAAAGCTCTGAGCATATTTCAGAAATCATCGTTCATCCAGACAATTCCGATGTGGTTTGGGTAGCTGTTCAAGGTCCACTATGGAATAAAGGAGGCGAAAGAGGTTTGTATAAAACTACCGATGGAGGTAAAAACTGGAAGCGCGTTTTAGGAAATAATGAATGGACAGGGGCAACCGATATTATGATTGACCCTAGAAACCCTCAAATACTTTATGCCGCCACTTGGGATAGACATCGTACAGTAGCCGCTTTAATGGGAGGAGGTCCAGGCTCTGGAATTCATCGCTCAGATGACGGTGGTGTCACTTGGAAAAAATTATCTACGGGTTTACCCACTTCTAATATGGGTAAGATTGGAATCACGATTTCTCCTCAACAACCGGATGTTGTTTATGCTGCTATAGAGTTAGATCGAACTAATGGAGCAGTGTATCGTTCTTCTAATCGCGGAGAGTCGTGGACTAAGATGTCTAATACGGTTTCAGGAGGAACAGGTCCCCATTATTATCAGGAGTTATATGCAAGTCCACATGAATTTGACCGTTTGTATTTGATGAATGTGCGTGTTTTGACTTCAAACGATGGTGGAAAAACCTTTGCACAATTGCCTGAACGCAATAAGCATTCTGACAATCATGCGATCGTATTTAAAAAAGAAGATCCGAATTATATCATGTTAGGAACGGATGCTGGAATTTATGAGAGTTTTGATGCTGCGAAAACGTGGAGATATATCAAAAACCTTCCTTTGACACAATTTTATAAAGTAGCTGTAAATAATGCGGCCCCTTTTTATCATGTTTTTGGTGGGACACAAGATAACGGATCTGCAGGAGGACCCTCCGCCACGGATGAACGTGAAGGAATCGCCAATAAACACTGGTATAAAACCTTATTTGCTGATGGACATCAATCGGCTACTGATCCTGTTTACAACGATATTATTTATGCAGAAACCCAACAGGGTGGACTTCATAGAATTGATTTAACCACGGGTGAACAAGTCTCTATCCAACCGCAAGCGGGTGTTGGCGAACCTCATGAACGTTTTAATTGGGACGCACCAATTTTGGTAAGTCCGCATAATCCTGCACGTTTGTATTTTGCCTCATATCGTGTGTGGAAATCAGAGAGTAGAGGAGATGATTGGGAACCTATCTCTGGGGACTTAACCCGAAACGAAGATAGAATTACACTTCCCATTATGGGA
>JAURBX010000141.1 GCA_030828745.1 Flavobacteriaceae bacterium
TACTATATTTGATTTAATGAACCGAACAATAATTTTTATCAGCTGGTGGCACATGAATAACAACCTATATTCGTGAAATACAACTGATTATATAATACTATCAAAGGCTTGTCATCACGACAAGCCTTTTTTAATTTTACACCATGAAAAAATTTGCACTGCAAACCGAACATAAAAAAATCTTAGCGGACACCCTCACTCCGGTGAGTGCCTACCTTAAACTAAGAGATGTCTTTCCTCACTCACTCCTTCTGGAGAGTAGTGACTACCATGCCAACAACAATGATTTCTCCTATATCTGCTGCAACCCCATTGCCTGGGTTGAATTGAAAAATAAAAAACTCTCTACTCATTATCCTGATGGCTCATCCCAAACCATTACTGTTGATCCTACTGTAAACATCCCCGAAAGGATTCATCAATTTTCACAACAATTTGATAGTAAAAAGTTCCCCTTTAAATTCATCAGTAATGGAATTTTTGGATACATCGCCCACGATGCCGTGGATCAATTTGAGAACATACAGCTAGATAAAGCAAAACCTGGACATGAAATCCCCGACATTTATTATGCCGTTTACCAAAACATTATCGCCATAAGTTTATTCAATCACGAAGCACATTTATTCTCTCACATATATGATGGCACTCATAATCTTTCTGAAATTGAACGTATATTAGATGCCAAAAGCAGTAGTAAATTCAGCTTCGAAAAAGTAGGCGAAAAAACCTCTAATTTAACCGATGAGCAATTTATAGATTTTGTAAAAAAAGGAAAAGAACATTGTTATCGTGGCGATGTTTTTCAGCTAGTACTCTCCCGTCGTTTCTCCCAAGAATTCAAAGGAGACGAATTTAATGTATACCGTACCTTACGATCCATAAACCCTTCTCCTTATCTGTTTTTCTTTGATTATGGTAACTTCAAGATATTTGGAAGCTCACCTGAAGCACAACTCATTGTCCAAAATGGAAAAGCAGAAATTCATCCCATTGCAGGAACCTTCAAACGAACCGGTAATGACGAGCAAGATGCAGCTGCAGCTAGAGCTCTCGCCAAGGATCCCAAGGAGAATAGCGAACATGTAATGTTAGTGGATCTAGCCCGAAATGATTTGAGTAGAAATGGCTCAGAAGTAGTGGTAGAAAAAAACAGAGAAATACAGTTTTATTCCCATGTCATTCATCTGGTATCAAAAGTGATATGCACCATGAAAAAAACAGCCAAAACCTTTCGCGTAGTAGCCGACACTTTTCCCGCTGGAACTTTAAGCGGTGCACCCAAACACAATGCCCTTCAATTAATTGATCGTTATGAAACCACAAAACGCAATGTATATGGAGGCGCTATTGGATACATGGATTTTGATGGGAATTTTAATCACGCCATCATCATTCGCTCTTTTTTGAGTAAAAATCACCATTTGTTTTATCAAGCAGGAGCTGGAATCGTAGCCGATTCTATTCCTGAAAGCGAATTACAAGAAGTCTATAACAAATTAGGGGCGTTGGACAAAGCCTTAACCCTAGCTGAAGAAGTATAATATGAAAAAAGTATTTGTAATCGATAATTACGACTCATTCACCTACAATCTCGTGCACTATCTCGAGGAATTAGGCTGTGAAGTAATCGTCAAAAGAAATGACCAATTTGAATTAGATGAACTGGAAGCATACCCCCTCATTTTACTCTCTCCAGGGCCGGGTATTCCCGATGAATCTGGACTCCTTAAAGCAGCAATTGCCCGATATGCCCCCTCCAAAAAAATATTGGGAATCTGTTTGGGACAACAAGCCATTGGAGAAGTATTTGGAGGATCCCTAATCAATTTAGACAAAGTTTATCATGGAATTGCAACTCCCGTAACCCTCGCCGAAGAAGACATCCTTTTTAAAGACTTGCCCAAAACCTTTGATATCGGACGTTACCATTCTTGGGTGGTCAAGACCCCCCTACCCGAGGATTTAATTGCCACTTCTTTTGATGAAGAAGGACAGCTAATGTCCTTACGACATAAGACGTATGACGTTCGTGCAGTACAATACCATCCGGAATCAGTACTTACGCCCAACGGAAAAAAAATATTAGACAACTGGATCAATAGTTAATGATGAAAGCGACACTCAACCGACTCATACAACACGAACAACTCAGCAAAGACCAAGCTCGGCAAATGATCATCAACATTGCGGACGGGCAATACACTGCTGTACAAATCGCTTCCTTCCTTACCGTCTATATGATGCGAAGCATCAGCTTAGAAGAATTAGAAGGTTTCCGTGAAGCGCTACTAGAACTTTGCATTGCCATTGATTTGAGTGAATTTGAAACCATCGACCTCTGTGGAACAGGAGGCGATGGAAAAGATACTTTCAATATCTCCACCCTCTCTTCTTTTGGTACTGCGGGTGCAGGAATCAAAGTAAGTAAACACGGAAATTACGGGGTTTCCTCGGGCTGTGGTTCCAGCAATATACTTGAAGCCTTGGGAATCCAATTTTCTAAGGATGCTGATTTCTTAAAACGCTGTGTGGATCAAGCAGGAATTTGTATTCTTCACGCTCCACTATTCCACCCAGCCATGAAAAATGTGGCTCCCGTTCGGAAGGAATTAGGTGTGAAAACTTTTTTTAATATGCTAGGACCACTCGTCAATCCTGCATTTCCAAAAAATCAATTGACAGGTGTATTCAACTTAGAATTGGCACGATTGTATCATTATCTCTTTCAAAAAACAAAAACAAAATTCACCATTCTTCATGCCTTAGACGGTTACGATGAAATTTCATTGACAGGAGCAACCAAAGCCTTTAGCAACCATAGTGAGCGCGTTTTAACGCCTCAAGATTTTGGGGTTCAACCGCTGGAGGAAAAACAAATTACAGGAGGAGATACTGTAGAATCTTCCGCAAAAATTTTCATGGAGGTCATTCAAAACAAAGGAACTGAAGCCCAAACCCATGTAGTCTGTGCCAACGCGGGAATGGCTATTACCACAGCTTTGGACCTTTCGCCCATCGAAGGCTTTGAAAGGGCTAAAGAATCCCTCGCTTCTGGGAAAGCATTAAACGCATTGATACGCTTACAAAACTTAAGTAAACTATGACCATCTTAGATCGAATAATTACAGATAAAAAAATAGAAGTAGAGCAGCGTAAAAGTGTTTTTCCCGTATCGTATTGGGAAGCCTCACCTCTTTTTGAACGAGGGACCACATCCTTGACACAACAGCTTAGAAAAAGTGGTTCTGGGATCATTGCAGAACACAAACGACGCTCCCCCTCTAAGCAAAATATCAATAGTACCTTATCTGTCAGCGAAGTGGCTAAAGGATATGAAAAAGCAGGAGTTTGTGGAATGTCTGTTTTAACTGATGGAAAGTATTTTGGAGGTTCGTTAGAGGACCTTAATTTGGCGCGGGCGGTTACTCAATTTCCACTTTTACGCAAAGAATTCATTGTCGATGAATACCAAATCATTGAAGCCAAAGGGCATGGAGCAGATGTTGTTTTATTGATCGCTGCTGTATTGACACGAAAAGAAATTCAACACTTTTCAGAACTTGCCAAAAGTCTAAATCTGGAAGTATTACTTGAGGTACACAACCTAGAAGAATTACAAAAATCGATCATGCCCAGTTTGGACCTCTTAGGAGTTAACAACCGTAACCTTAAAACCTTTGAGGTCTCATTGGATATCAGCCGTTCTTTAGCCGAGAAAATACCCGCCGAATTCATCAAAGTATCCGAAAGTGGAATTAGTGAGGTTTCTGCCATTCAAAACCTAAAAACCTATGGATACCAAGGCTTTTTGGTGGGAGAAAATTTTATGAAAACAGATAATCCCGGCCAGGCAGCAGGAGATTTCATTAAACAACTCGAAGCATGAAACTAAAAGTATGTGGCATGCGAGAACCTCAAAATATTATAAGTCTTGGTGCTTTACAACCCGATTATATGGGCTTTATTTTTTGGGCACCCTCCAGTAGATATGTAGCGTCCACTACCCCAACTCTTCCTAACACCATAAAAAAAACAGGGGTGTTTGTAGATGCCTCTATTGATTATATTCAATCCATGGTTCATGAACATGCGCTTCAGGCCGTTCAACTCCATGGTGAAGAAACCCCCAACTATTGCGCACTTATTCAAGAATTTAAGGTCGAAGTAATCAAGGCGTTTTCTATTCAAGACCATTTTGATTTCTCTTCCCTAGAGCCTTATGAAAAGAGCTGTGATTTTTTCTTATTTGACACCAAAGGAGAATTGCCAGGGGGCAATGGCTATGGTTTTGACTGGAGCATCCTTTCTGATTATCCTTCTACCAAACCGTTCTTTCTCAGCGGAGGCATTGGACAAGAACATCTGGCGGAAATCAAAGCTTTATTAAATACTGATTTACCCCTTTATGCTATTGATGTAAA
>JAURBX010000004.1 GCA_030828745.1 Flavobacteriaceae bacterium
CCTAAATAATATCCGGATAGATTTTCTTTAGCACTTTCAAGACTCGAAAAATCAGAAGGAGCATTTGTGATAGATCCCGACGCATTTAAAATTGCTCCAGCTTTTACACCATATTCAAGTTGCCCATGAAGAACTGTGGTCAACAGTATAAAACAAAAAATAAAATATTTTTTAAACGACATAAAAGTTTATTTACGTTTGATTACTTGATTTACTTTACTGATTATTGCATTTTTATTTAATCCGTATTTGGTCATTAACTGTGCGGGGGTTCCAGATTCTCCGAAAGTATCTTGCGTTGCAACCATTTCCATGGGACAAGGGTATTTGAGTCCCAAAAGACCGGAAATACTTTCTCCCATTCCTCCAAGATAGTTATGCTCTTCAGCACTCACAAGACATCCCGTTTTTTTAACAGAATTTAAAATTATTTCTTCGTCTAGGGGTTTGATGGTATGTATATTGATCACTTCAGCGCTAATCCCTTGTTTTTCAAATTCCTCAGCTGCTTGAAGTGCTTCCCACACCAAGTGGCCTGTTGCCACAATTGTAACATCACTACCTGGGTTTAATAAAATTCCTTTTCCAATTTCAAATCCTAATTCTGGAGTAGTAAAATTCGCAACTTTTGGACGACCAAATCGAAGATAGACAGGACCTTCGAAATCAGCAATGGCAATAGTAGCAGCTTTTGTTTGATTATAATCACAGGGGTTAATTACGGTCATTCCAGGAAGCATTTTCATCATTCCAAGATCTTCAAGAATTTGGTGTGTAGCTCCATCTTCACCCAATGTGATTCCTGCATGAGAAGCACAGATTTTTACGTTTTTCCCAGAGTAGGCAATGGATTGACGTATTTGATCATAAACTCTTCCCGTAGAAAAATTGGCAAATGTCCCCGTAAAAGGGATTTTACCCCCGATGGTTAAACCTGCTGCAATCCCCATCATGTTCGCTTCTGCAATTCCGATTTGAAAGAAGCGTTCGGGATTCTCATTAATAAAATCTTGCATCTTTAGAGAGCCAATTAAATCAGCACATAGTGCAACTACGTTGGGATTGGTTCTTCCTAATTCTGTTAAGCCATCTCCAAATCCTGAACGGGTGTCGTTGCTTCCTTGGTTTATATATTGTTTCATCGTATAAATTTTTTAATAGTCCCCTAGGGTTTCTTTGTTTTGTGCTAATGCATTTTCTAATTGCTCATCATTAGGAGCTTTTCCATGCCAGGCGTGCGTATTCATCATAAAATCAACTCCATTCCCCATTTCTGTTTCCATGAGAATGACAATAGGTTTTTGCTTTCCTAATTTTGATTTTGCTACGCTTAAGGTTTCTATAATCTGCTCAATATTGTTTCCTTCTTTTATTACTAATACTTCCCAACCGAACGCTTTAAATTTTTGGGCTACATCCCCCATGTATAAAACATCATCTGTTGTTCCGTCAATTTGTTTTCCATTAAGATCAATGGTTGCAATAATATTATCAACCCCTTTTGCTGCAGCATACATTATGGCTTCCCAATTTTGACCTTCTTGAAGTTCGCCGTCTCCCATTAAGACAAATACCGTTTGCGGATCCTTATTTAGCTTTTTAGCTTGTGCAGCTCCAATCGCAACGGATAGTCCCTGACCCAATGAGCCCGATGCTACACGAATACCAGGAAGTCCTTCATGAGTGGTTGGATGCCCTTGCAAACGAGAATCAATCAAACGAAAGGTATTGAGTTCCTCAACAGGGAAATATCCCTTGCGGGCCAAAACACTATAAAAAACAGGAGAGATATGTCCGTTTGAAAGAAAGAAAAGGTCTTCATCATTTCCATTCATTTCAAAGGGTACTTTAGCTTTCATGGTATGGAAATAAAGCGAAACAAAAAATTCAACACATCCCAAAGATCCTCCAGGGTGTCCTGAGTTAACCTTATGAACCATGCGAAGAATATCTCGTCGTACTTGGATGCTAATATTTTCAAGAGTATTGATATCTGACATAATTAAATTTTGCCTCAAAAGTAACCTTTTAAAAGCATTTTTAAAAAAGGATTTGATAAACTTATTATCAAGCCTAAGGAAGTAATTAACAATAGCTTTTTACTCTTGTTTTCTTCTAAATAGTAGTCACAATTATTTTACTTCATCAACTCTAATTGGCTGTTTTCCTTAAGTGATTTCATTGCAGCTAAACCTGTTTCAAGTCACTCCAATCCTTCTCTTCCAAAAACAGGCATCAAAGTATCGTTTTTAAGTCCCTGAATAAAGTTTACCATTTCTACTTTAAAGGCTTTTTTTATTGCGTTCCAAAATAAAGTTGAGAGGCAAAGCAGCATGAATTCCTTGCGGATTTTACAATTTATGTGAATCATTAAAATTATTGTTTGATTGTACCATTACCTTTGAACCAAACACTTACAATCTTTGATTTTACCCATAGGTAGCTTTTCTACTATTGTCAATAATAGCCATAATCATAAGCTGCTGTTATTACAGCGGTATCTATATCCCGAGCTTCCCCAATGGCTTTGTCAACCAATGTCTCTTTTATTTCCTTTTCAAAAAAAACCCTTGCCATATCAAAATCGTGAATCGTCATATCCAAAAAAAACCCTCTCGATTCTTTAATTTGATCTATTGAGGGTGCTAAGGGATCACGATGTATTATTTTAACAATGTGAGATATTCCAATGGTTCCAATTTCAACTAGTTGCTGAACTTTTTTGCATTCTTTATCAATCCTTCTGTAAAACCAAGCATTAATTTAATATTTGTGTCTTTTACAAAATTCAAAAATTGTTCCACTCTTGTGAGTTAGTTCTAGAGGTTTTTATCAAAAGATTTGCTTGCCTTTTTTTGTAGCGAGTTCAATAAATTCAGCAGTCGTGTCCGTTGGAGAACAGATTAAAATAACATTAAAATCAGCTGCTTCAAATAACTTTTGATAAGAGCATACAACAATTGAAATATTTTTTGCACTAGCATACAGCTGAGATTCTTCTAATGGTTTCTATCACTTCCCCTTGAAAAGCGTCTATCATTACGAGATTTTAATTTTCTTGATGCAATTGTATCAATCATTGCTAACAATTTTTAAAAATGAGCATAATTTGATGCAGCAGGAGTTATTTGAACAACTAAAGGTGCGTTTGATTCTTGCCCTTCTTGAAATAATCCATGTAACTGCTCTAGCGAAAATATATTTACGGCAGCTATAGCATTTTCACATAACAATTATTGTAGAAGATATTTGGGGAAATAATTATTCTAATAGCAGAACTCATCAAACAAAAAAAGAATGTTCTAAAATTGTGTGGCGTTTTAATTTTGAGTAATACCTGAATTGCTTGTTAGTGTAGTATTTAATTTTTAAAACTTATCTCGCTTAATTTTATATTGTATTCAATTCTCTGATTATCATTAATATCCCATGTTTCCATTTTTATCTTTGGATCTTTCTTATTCCAATCAATGCTAAGTAAGCCAAAGTGGTTATCCATAATTGGTCCTTCAATTCGGTTTTTATTTGGAGTAGCAAAATGCCAGGAAGAAGAAAGTCCACTTGAAGTAAAGTCGTAAATTGGATAGAAATCTGTTTTCAATTTAGATATTTCAGAATAATGAACGTCTCCAGTTAAAAATATAATTCCATTCGCTTTTGTTTTATCAATTAGGTCAAGCATTCGTTGTTGCTCGTTTGGAAAATTCGCCCAAGCTTCATATCCGTTCCATTCAATTCCAAACTGAGTTCCTGATCCAATTAATCGGATACTAGCTGGTTTTTCTAATTGTTTTTCTAGCCATTTCCACTGCTCTTCACCAAGTAAAGTCGAGTCTGCATGGGTATATGGAGCATAATCTTTAGTATAATAGCTATACCTTCTATCATTTTCAAATTCATTTTTGTAGGGTTTAAGTCTATCTCTAAATGTTCTACCGTCTAGCAAAATTATTTGGAGTTTATTTCCATCAATTTCATAATCATATGAATGATAAATCCCTTGATGACCCCATCTTGACGATGAGTCTGGTTCTTCAAAGAAATTCAAGAATACATCTTTTGATTCTTCTTTAAGTGGATATTCTTTTCCAGAATCATTCCAGCCATAATCATGGTCATCCCAAGTTGCTATGATTTCAGTCGTTTTTTTTAAATTTTGAAAACTAGACTTATTTGCTAATCGCTGATATTTGGTCTTTAGCGTATCAATGTTTTTAGTATCTCCATAAATATTATCTCCTAAGAAAATAAATAAGTCTGGTTTATGTTCCACCACTAAGTCAAAAATTGGAAGAGGGTTATTTTCAGAAGAACAGGAACCGAATGCTATTGTTGTGACTGGCGTAGTTTCTTTTTGCTGATTTTCACAAGCTGCAAGCATAATGAAAATTATAAAAGAATAAAGGGTATGTTTTGTACTTTTCATAAAATACTCATTTGTTTTAATTAAAATTCTAATAATCTCGTTTGAACATTATTAGACTTGCTAAGGTATTCTTTTTTTATTCGAGAGTTTAGCTGAAAAAGTAACAGCAAACAAATTTTGCTTGCTGTTACAATATAAACTCAATAAATCAACTAACTAAAATGATATTTTACTATTAATATCCCTGATTTTGTTGTAAAAATCCATCAAGACTAGAAGCATCATCCATGACGCTTTGTGGAATGGGAAATAATCGATTACTAACGTCACTATCTGTTTTATCAGTCCAAGAATCTTCATTGGTAAAATTAACGTCCAAAACATGGTCAACATAACCGGCATCCCAATCAGGGCCATTTCCTTTTCTTTCTTTTACGAGATAAATTCTCACGTCACCACCACTACATGTTAGAAATTCCCAAAAAAAGAGTAGCTATAGCGATGCAAAGGATTGCAGAGGGATTCACATTCAATTCCTTTGATATTAATTTAAAAATTGTTGCTTTGATACTAATACTTTTATGTTTTTAACACTGTGATCAAACCTTTAAATGTGAAAATTAAAACCAAGTACTCTAACACAAAGATTTTCATCTTTTTGATCATTATTTTGGCTCAATTCTGTAGGGCTCAAAATAAGGCTCAATCATTTCTAGTTCATTCTCATAACGATTACTTTCAGAAGGTGCCTTTTTGGAATGCTTTTGCTAACGGTCTCAGTTCAATAGAAGTGGATGTTTTTTTAGAAAAAGACACCCTCTTTGTTGCGCATCATAAAAAAGAAATTTCCAAGGATAGAACCATTGAAAATTTATATCTAAAGCCAATGCAACAGGTGATTTCCTTAGAGCTGGGAGACCAAGATATAATTCAGCTTCTTGTTGATGTGAAAACAGAGGCCGAACCGACTTTAAGAGTTTTAATGACAACCCTTGAGAGATATCCTAACCTAATAAATAGTGATCGTATTTCAATTGTGATTTCTGGAAATCAGCCTAGTTTGAGTAAACAGCTGAACTATCCCAATTATATAAATTTTGATTATCAGAGTTTAGCACCAATTCAAAACCCTAAAATTTGGGATAAAATTGCCTTAATCAGTCTGGACTTCAAAAGATTTTCCGAATGGAACGGAAAAGGACGATTGACCGACGCGGATTATAAAAAAGTCACTACCACCATAAAAAAGGCCCACAGCTATAACAAGCCCTTTCGATTTTGGGGAACTCCTGACTCTAAAACGGCTTGGAAAGTGTTTAGTGCCCTTGGTGTTGATTTTATTAATACGGACATGCCCGGTAAATCTACAGCTTATTTAGAAACACTAAGCGATCGTGTTTATAGAAATGAACAAATAACCTCAGTATATACGCCAACATTTAAGTCAGACCAAACGCTCTCTCCCATCAAAAATATTATTTTATTAATTGGCGATGGAAATGGTTTAAATCAAATTTCTTCTGCTGTTCTTGCTAATGGTGGAAGATTAACACTGACACAGCTCAAAAGTATTGGCCTCATTAAGACACAATCTGCGGATGATTTTACGACCGATTCTGCGGCAGCTGGAACTGCTATTTCCACAGGAGTGAAAACAAAAAATAGAGCTATAGGGGTAGACAGCTCAAATAATGATCTCATTAATATCACTGAGTTTCTTGACAATCATGGTTTTTTATCTGGGTGTATTACCACTGATAAAATTACAGGAGCAACTCCAGCCTCATTCTATGCTCACCAAAAGGACAGATCCCAAACTGATCGTATTGCTGATGATTTATTAAAAAGTAAACTTTCATTATTTATTGGAGGAGGTTCAAAATATTTTAGAGAGGGAGAAATTGACAAGCACTTTTCAATTCTTGATGATATAAACCAGATAGGTAAAAGTAGAAAAGACAAAGTGGGATGTTTCATATCAAAACGTTCTGTTTCAAGTATATTAGACGGACGAGGAAATTTATTGTCAAAGGCAACGAAAAATGGTTTACAATTTTTAGAAAGAAAAGGGTCTCCTTTTTTCCTTGTGGTTGAAGCTGCTCAAATTGACAGCTTCGGGCATTCAAATAATGTTGCTGGAATCATATCTGAAGGGATTGATTTTGATAAAGCAATAACCGAGGCGATTCGGTTTGCAGATAAAACAGAAAACACCTTAGTGGTTATTACTGCGGATCATGAAACATCAGGTTTTAGTATTCCTCAAGGAGATATTAAAACCAAAACAATAGAAGGGGATTTTACAACTCATGATCATACAGGAGCGATGGTTCCTGTTTTTGCTTACGGCCCAAGATCTCAAGAATTTCAGGGAGTTTATGAGAATAATGAATTGTTCGGTAAGATATTAAAAGTACTTTCGTTGCCTTCAAATTGAAGTACAGTGCTATTTAGCAACTATAATTCTTATTGATTTTTTATGGTCATGATTTAGGGCTCATCACAACGATAGGTCATTTAAAGCCAAAAACTTGAATGAATTTATCTTTTAAAAACCATTTTTTTATGAGCTAAAGGTCTCTCTAGAACACTATCTTTGCCTACAATGAAATTTACACTTTTAGCAAACGATCCTAGTACAGAAGCTCGCGCAGCAACACTAACTACAGATCATGGCACCATAGAAACACCCATATTCATGCCGGTTGGAACAGCTGCTACTGTAAAGGGAGTCCACCAGCGGGAACTGAAAAATGATATTAAACCGGATATCATTTTGGGTAATACTTATCATTTGTATTTGCGTCCCGGAACTAAAATATTGGAGGAAGCTGGCGGCTTGCACAAATTCATGGGATGGGACCATCCTATTCTAACAGATTCTGGAGGATATCAGGTGTATTCTTTGTCTGCTAATCGGAAAATAAAAGAAGAAGGGGTCAAGTTCAAATCTCATATTGACGGGTCGTATCATGTTTTTACTCCCGAGCGTGCCATTGAAATTCAGCGTTCTATAGGGGCAGACATTATTATGGCTTTTGATGAATGCACACCCTACCCTTGTGATTATCGTTATGCGAAAAACTCTATGGAACGGACTCATCGTTGGTTAACTCGATGTATTGAATCGGATCGATCTCTTCCCATGCAGTATGATTACCAGCAGACTCTATTCCCAATAGTACAAGGAAGTACTTATCCTGATTTAAGAAAAATTTCTGCTGAATTCATTGCAGCACAAGACCTCCCTGCAAATGCAATTGGTGGTTTGTCAGTAGGAGAGCCTGCAGAGGAAATGTATGCGATGACCAGTGAAGTTTGTGCAGTCTTACCTAAAGAAAAACCACGTTATCTTATGGGTGTGGGAACTCCCATTAATCTTCTCGAAAATATTGCCCTAGGGGTAGATATGTTTGATTGTGTGTTGCCCACACGTAATGCTAGAAATGGAATGTTATTCACTGCCCAGGGAACAATCAATATTAAAAATAAAAAATGGGAAAATGATTTTTCGCCTATAGACCCTGCCGACTATTGTTATGCCGATACTGATTACAGTAAAGCCTATTTGAGACATCTTTTTACTGTCAATGAAATGCTGGGAAAACAGATAGCTACCTTGCATAATTTGAGTTTTTATCTTTGGTTGGTTCGTGAGGCGAGAAAACATATCTTAGCAGGAACTTTTGGGGCTTGGAAAACCAAAATGGTGCGTCAAATGGAACCTAGATTATAAGATGAAACTTATTGATTTTTACATAATCAAGCGCTATATAGGCACTTTTGCAGTAATGATTTTACTGTTCATTCCAATTGGAATCATGGTGGATGTAGCCGAAAAGATCGATAAGTTTAAAGAGAAAGAAGTACCCTTTTCAGCCATCGCAGCTTATTACATTGACTTTACATGGTATTTTGCCAATTTACTCTTTCCTATTTTTTTATTCCTTTCTGTAATTTGGTTCACTTCCAAACTAGCAAATAATACAGAAGTGATTGCCATTTTAAGTTCTGGAATTTCTTTCTTTAGATATTTAAAACCTTTTCTTTTGGCAGCAACTTTTATTGCCATTTTTGCCTTCTTTGCTGGAATGTTTATTGTTCCTAAATCCAACTTAGGGTTTAATGATTTTAGATATAAGTATATTCTTAAAAAGAAAGCAAGAAATACCGCTAAAGTTTTTCAGCAGATCAATGACAACGAATTCATTTATGTCAACAATTACGATCCTATACGTAAACGTGCTACCAATTTTACCTTAGAACATTTTGAAGGAAATGAACTTAAGTTTAAAATCAAGTCCAACAGAATAAGGTGGATTGAAAAAGACAGTGTTTTTCGATTGTCGAATTATACCAAACGAACCTTTTTAAAGGACTCAGAGCAGTATGAAAGTATTGCAAGAAAAGACACCCTTTTTGATTTTGAAATTGAAGATTTGGCACCAGTAAATTACCTTGCTGAAACGCTTACTTTTTCAGAGCTCAATCAATTTATAGAGGACGAGAAAGAACGAGGTTCAATGTTAATTAACAACCACTTATTGGTTCGTCACAAGCGATGGAGTATCCCCATCTCTGCATTTATCTTAACAATTATAGCTGTAGCTGTTTCTTCCTTTAAAAGAAGAGGGGGAATGGGGGTTAATCTAGCTTTTGGGATTAGCTTAGGTTTTCTTTTTATCTTTTTTGATAAGATCTTTGGTGTGATGGTTAGCAAATCAACTTTTCCTCCTATTGTAGCGGCTTGGCTTCCTTTAATTTTGTTTGGCGTTTTGGCTTTCTTTTTACTACGACATGCAAAGCGATAGATCAAAAAGCCTTTTCCTATTCCACTTTGTCGTGGTAATTTTTGGATTTTCATCCGTCCTAGGAGCCTTGATTTCTTTGGATGCTATTCCTTTAGTTGTATATAGAATGGGCCTAGCTTCTTTAGGCTTAACTTTTTACTTTGCACTTTACAAACCGAGCTATTTTCTTCTCTCAAGTGAAATGTGGGGAAAAGTTTGTTTGGGGGGAATTATCATAGCAATTCATTGGGTAACTTTTTTTTATGCAATAAAGCTTGCAAGTGTATCTTTGACTCTTAGTATGATGTCAACGGGAGCATTGATAACGTCCATGTTGGAACCGTTGTTAATTAAAAGGAAAATCTTACTGTATGAAATTATATTTGGAGGGATAACAGCCATTGGAGTGGGTATGATATTCAATGCAGAATTCGAACATTTTTATGCTATTTTAATTGCCTTACTTTCAGCATTTCTCTCCTCGCTCTTTACCATCTTAAACAATCAAATGGTTAAAAAAGCATTGCCGATCACACTTTCTTTTTACGAGCTTTTAGTTGGAACACTGATAGTAGGCGTTTACGTTTTATTATCTGGCAATTATTCATGGAATGATTTTACTTTCAGGGGCTACGATTGGATGTGGGTTTTAATTTTGGCTTGGCTTTGTACCTCCTATGCGTTTAACGTTTCTATAAAAGTCATGAAACATTTATCTGCCTTTACCATCATGATGATTATCAATTTAGAGCCCATTTACGGAATCCTGTTATCCCTAGCGATATGGAATGAAAGAGAGTATATGAGCCCGAATTTTTACCTTGGTTTTTTGATTGTTTTGGGTAGTATTTTGATTAATGGAATTTATAAACATAGGAAAGAAGGTTTAAAAAATGGAACCTAATACTAAAGAATTTTTAAATTTGCCTTAGATAATTTTATATGGAGTATTTAGAATTTGAATCACCGATACAAGAATTACACGATCAACTTGAGAAATGTAAATTGATTGGCACAGAAAGTGAAATCGATGTCACTGAGACTTGTGGTCAAATTGAAAAAAAACTGGAAAAAGCGAAAAAAGAGATCTATGGTAATCTTACTGCTTGGCAACGTGTACAGCTTTCTCGTCATCCTTCAAGACCCTTTACTTTAGATTATATTAAAGCCCTTTGTGGTGATACTTTTTTGGAGCTCCATGGAGATAGAAATGTCATGGATGACAAAGCTATGATTGGAGGGTTAGGTAAAATTGAGGATCAATCATTCATGTTTATCGGTACTCAAAAAGGGTATAACACCAAGACGCGACAGTATCGAAATTTTGGAATGGCAAATCCTGAAGGATACCGCAAGGCATTACGATTGATGAAATCAGCAGATAAATTTGGGGTGCCCATCATTACTTTTGTCGATACCCCAGGGGCATTCCCAGGATTAGAAGCTGAGGAACGAGGCCAAGGAGAAGCGATTGCTCGAAACATATTTGAAATGATGTCTATTTCCGTTCCTATCATCGTAGTTATTATTGGTGAAGGAGCCTCTGGAGGTGCATTGGGAATTGGAGTGGGAGATAAGGTTTTTATGCTTGAAAACACTTGGTATTCGGTTATTTCTCCTGAATCATGTTCTTCTATTTTATGGCGTAGCTGGGAGCATAAAGAAGCGGCTGCAGAAGCTTTAAAACTTACTTCTAAAGACATGCTTAAGAACAAGCTGATTGATAAAATTATTAAAGAGCCCCTAGGAGGTGCACATTTTGATCGTGAAGAAACGTTCAAAACAGTCCGAAAAGAACTTTTAACAGCATTTAAGAAACTTCAAAAAGAGGCTCCTGAAGATCGGATCAATTCTCGTCGTGAGAAGTTTCTTGCCATGGGAAACTTTAATGACTAAAATATTTTAGCTTATTAACATTTTTTTTGACTTATAAACACATGATTCTTTAAAGATAGATAACATTCTATTTTCAGATTCTTGACGCAATTTTAGAAATACCAGTACTTTAGATGCATGGAAAAAAAGCAATCTCTTGATTATATCAAAACACCGAATCCAGCTGTAATTAATTTACAACAGGGTAAAATACCTCCTCAAGCCTTAGAGCTTGAAGAAGCGGTGTTAGGGGCAATGCTGATTGACAAAAAAGGGGTTGACGAGGTCATTGATATTCTACAACCGGATGCTTTTTATAAAACAGCACACCAACTTATTTTTGAAGCGATCTATCAATTATTTCAAGATTCTCAGCCCATTGATTTGTTAACGGTTTCTTCCGAACTCAGGAAAAAAGGAAAACTAGAGTCAGTAGGAGGGGAGTTTTATTTGGTTCAACTTTCCCAACGAGTTGCCTCTTCAGCGCATATTGAATTTCATGCCCGAATTATCCTACAAAAATTTATTCAGCGTAGCCTAATCAAGATATCAAACGAAATCATTGAAAGTGCTTACAAAGAATCGACCGATGTATTTGATTTATTGGATGAAGCCGAGTCAAAATTATATGATGTCACTCAGGGGAACATTAAAAAATCCTCAGAAACAGCACAAAACCTCGTGATGGAGGCGAAAAAGAAAATTGAAGAAATTTCTAAGCGAGACGGGCTGAGCGGAGTAAGTACTGGGTTTGAAAAATTAGACAAACTGACTTCTGGTTGGCAACCTAGTGATTTAATCATTATTGCGGCACGTCCAGGGATGGGTAAGACCGCTTTGACATTATCCATGGCTCGAAATATTGCAGTAGGAAAACAAATTCCTGTGGCTTTTTTCTCTTTAGAGATGTCTTCCGTTCAATTAATTACTCGATTAATTTCTTCAGAAACAGGTTTGTCCTCCGAGAAATTACGTACTGGTAAATTGGCGGATCATGAGTGGCAACAATTAAATGTAAAAGTTACAGACCTTGAAAAAGCACCCTTATTTATAGACGATACGCCCTCACTTTCCATTTTTGATTTAAGAGCTAAAGCACGAAGACTCTCTTCTCAACATGGAATCAAACTAATTGTGGTCGATTACCTTCAATTGATGACAGCTGGAGCAAGTTCAAAAACCGGAAATAGAGAACAAGAAATTTCAACGATTTCTAGAAACTTAAAAGCTTTGGCAAAGGAATTAAACATTCCTGTTATTGCACTCTCCCAGTTATCTCGTGCTGTAGAAACACGTGGTGGTACCAAAAGACCCATGCTTTCCGATCTCAGGGAATCTGGAGCCATAGAGCAAGATGCCGATATTGTTTCTTTTATTTACCGTCCAGAATATTATAATATTGATGAATGGGATGACGATGAAAGAACCCCTTCTCAAGGACAAGCAGAATTTATCGTGGCTAAGCATCGAAATGGGGGACTAGATAATATCCGACTTAAGTTTGTGGGTCATCTCGGTAAATTTGAAGATTTAGATAGTTTTGATTCTCCTTTTGAATTTCAATCTAAGATGAATCCCAACGATGCCGCTATCGATCCAGCAAATCTTCCCAGTCCTGATGCTGCTTTTGGTGACTTTAATGATGCAGATGATGATTCACCTTTTTAAAAGTGTTTTCATCTAAAATTCTAACTGCATCAAAATATCCGTTTGCGGATCATCACCCAATTGAAATAGATGTTGATCAAATGGGACTAAGCCTTTTCTCTTGTAAAAGGCAAGTGCTTTTTGATTGTGTTCCCATACGCCTAGCCAAAGCTTTTTGTATCCTTTTTCACTTCCTAATCGGAGTGCTAAGGTGAAAAGTTCACTTCCAAAACCATTCCCTTGAAATTCATTTTTAATATAAATGCGTTCAATTTCAAAGGCTTCATTGTTTAAAACCATCTCTGATTGAGCGTCATTAAAATTCAATTTTAAATACCCAACGGTCTGGTTTTGGTGAGTTGCCCAATAAAAATAAGAGTTTGGATGCAGCAGCTCCTTACGAATACAATCTATATTCATGGCATTTTCAAAATACCACTGCATGTTTTCTGAGGTATTTTGATTGGCAAAGGTTTCCTCAAATGTTTGAATTGAAATGTCATGCAATTCATTTAATTGAGAAAGCACTATTTTTTCTAAGCTAATTGACATATCAATTATGTATTAAACTTCAATGCCATAAGTGCCTAGAGCTGCTGCGAGTTGAGGGGGGTTTATAAACTGAATTCCATTAATTCCCAACGTTTCAGCACCTTTAATATTCCTTAAATTATCATCTATAAAAACGGTTGATTCTGGTGTTATATCAAAGCGATTAATGGTTGTTTGATAGATATCGGCAAAAGGTTTTCTCGTTTTTTCTGTTCCAGAAACCACAATGCCTTCAAACCAATGTAGAAAATCAAACTTTTTTAAAGCTACTGGAAACGTTTCTGCACTCCAGTTGGTTAATGCCACAACTCGATAGTTTGGATTATCGATCAGTTTTTTTAAAATAGTGACTGTTCCTGAAATAGATTCCCCCAACATTTCTTCCCACCTTCCATAATACATTCGAATCAAATCTTCATGCTCAGGAAATAATTTTACCCGATCTTCTGTAGCTTGAGCAAGGGGATAGCCTGCATCTTGGTTTTCGTTCCAGTCCAGGGTACAGATTTCATCAAAAAACCATTCCATTTTTTTTTGGTCTCCTTCAAAGACATCTAAATAAACATAGGCAGGATTCCAATCAATGAGGACCCCTCCTAAATCAAAGATGATGTTTTTAATAAGTTTTGTTGTTTTCATTCGTTTTCTTCTTTTTGTCCGACACTCATTAAATACGATTTTAAGAAGGGATCTATTTGCCCATTCATGACTGCATCAACATCAGACACTTCATGTTGTGTTCTGACGTCTTTTACCAATTTATAGGGATGCATCACGTAATTTCTTATTTGTGAGCCCCATTCAATTTTCTTTTTTGAAGCTTCAATTTCATCGCGTGCCGAGAGTTTCTTTTGCAATTCAATTTCATACAATTGAGAGCGTAGCAGTTGCATGGCTTTGTTTTTATTTTCTAATTGGGAGCGGGTTTCGGAGTTTTCTATAATAATCCCAGTCGGGTGGTGCCGCAGTCGAACAGCCGTTTCAACTTTATTTACATTTTGTCCTCCAGCGCCACTCGCTCGCATGGTTTCCCATGTATAATCAGAAGGACTTATTATAACTTCTATGCTATCATCTACAAGGGGGTAAACATAAACAGAAGCAAAAGAGGTGTGACGTTTAGCATTACTGTCAAAAGGGGAAATGCGCACCAAACGGTGGACTCCATTTTCACCTTTTAGCCAACCAAAAGCAAAGTCTCCTTCCAGTTCTAATGTCACCGTTTTAATTCCAGCGACATCTCCTGCTTGATGGTTCAATTCTTTAATTTTATAGCCTTGCTTTTCTCCCCACATCAAGTACATACGCATCAGCATTTCTGCCCAGTCACAACTTTCTGTTCCTCCTGCTCCGGCAGTGATTTGTAGCACAGCACTCAAGTCGTCTCCTTCCTCAGAGAGCATGTTTCTAAACTCTAAGGCCTCCAAAAGTTCAAGGGTAGTTGTGAATTGAGCGTTTACTTCAGCCGCTTCAGCATCACCACTTTTTTCAAATTCCATTAAAACTTCAAGATCGTCACTTCCTTGCTTAATCAACTCATAATCATTCACCCACTTTTTGAGGGTTCTGAGTTGCTTCATATGAGTTTCAGCCACTTTGGCGTCGTTCCAAAAATCGGGGGCTAAAGTTTTTTCTTCTTGGTTTTTAATTTCTATTTCTTTGGCATCAATGTCAAAGATAGCGCCTCAAGGCGCTGATACGCTCCGTTAAGGACTTGAATTGTTCGTTTGAGATCATGGTGTTAAATTGTTTGTAAAAATAAGTAATTCAAAATCGAATTGTACTATTTTTTTAAGCTCCTTTAAAATGAGGACATTAAATCTTTTAGTTATTTATGAGAGGAGTGATTTTCACTCCCTTACTTTCCTTACTTTTATGCGAAATAAAAAACACCTATGAATCTACTTTCGGTAGAAGGCATTTCAAAATCCTATGGCGAACGCATTATTTTTGAGCCACTTTCCTTTGGGGTTAGCATTGGACAAAAAATCGCTTTAATTGCTAAAAATGGAAGTGGTAAAACCACTTTATTAAAAATTATTGCGCGACAAGATACTCCTGATCGGGGAGAAGTAAATTATAGAAAAGGAACTCATATTTCCTATTTGGCACAAGAGCCTGTTTTAAGCCCAAGTCTGACGGTTGAAGAAACTATTTTGGGTTCTGGAAATAAAACGCTTCAAGTAATCGAGCAATATGAAAAGGCCTTATTAAATCCAGAAGATACGGACGCTTACCAAAAGGCTTTTGAGTCGATGGATCAACACGAAGCATGGGATTTTGAAACCCAATACAAGCAGATGTTGAGTAAGCTAAAACTGGGGGATTTAACACTTAAAGTAGCTGCCCTTTCTGGGGGACAAAAAAAGCGTTTGGCTTTGTGTACTGCCTTACTGGAAAAGCCAGATCTTCTAATTTTAGATGAGCCTACGAATCATTTGGACATGGAAATGATTGAATGGTTAGAGGCCTATTTTATAAAGGAAAAACTTACCTTACTCATGGTGACGCATGACCGTTATTTTTTAGAACGGGTGTGTAATGAAATTATCGAATTAGACGAAGGAGACCTCTACACCTACAAGGGAAGTTATTCTTATTACTTAGAAAAAAGAGCCATCCGTATTGCTCACGAGGAGACCGTTGCGCATAAGACCAAAAGGCATTTTGTAAAAGAATTGGAGTGGATGCGACGTCAGCCCAAAGCAAGAACTACAAAATCAAAATCACGTATTGATGATTTCAAAGTAATTAAAGAGAAAACACAGCAACGCAGAAATGATCATGAGGTACAACTGGAAATCAATATGGAGCGTTTGGGATCAAAAATGATTGAAATGCATAAGGTTTCCAAAGCCTTTAAGGACACTGTAATTCTCGATCAGTTTGATTACAACTTTCAGCGTAATGACCGTATTGGCATTATTGGAAAAAATGGAACAGGAAAATCGACTCTACTTAATTTACTTACCAATACCATACAACCTGATACTGGCAAAATTATACGTGGAGAAACCTTAAAATTTGGTTATTACACGCAAGGGGGAATTAAAATTAAAGAAGGACAAAAAGTTATTGAAGTGATACAAGAGTTTGGTGAATTTATTCCTCTTAAAAAAGGAAAGAAAATATCGGCTCAACAATTGTTAGAGCGTTTTTTGTTTGATCGAAAAAAGCAATATGATTTTGTAGAAAAACTCAGTGGAGGAGAACGCAAACGTCTTTACTTATGCACTGTTTTAATTCAAAACCCCAATTTCCTCATCCTTGACGAGCCGACTAATGACTTGGACATTATCACGCTCAATGTTTTAGAAAGCTTTTTGTTGGATTTTCCAGGCTGTTTGATGGTGGTTTCTCACGATCGTTATTTTATGGATAAAATCGTAGATCATCTTTTTGTGTTGAAGGGACAGGGAGAAATTGAAGATTTTCCGGGAAATTATTCTGACTATCGTGCCTATGAAGGGGGAAGCCAAACCGAAAATGAAGGCGTTGTGAAAAAGGTAAAAAAGGATTGGAAAAAGGATGCAGGCACACAAAAAACACTTTCCTATCAAGACCAACAGGCGTTCAAGAAATTAGAAAAAGTAATCCAAAAGCTCGAAACAGAAAAAGAAGCCCTTCAAGCTCGCTTTATTAATGAGGAGTTAAACGCTGAGGAAATCAAAGATCTTTCTATTGCCCTAAGTGAATTGGAAGCTGATTTGGAAATGAAGTCAGATCAATGGTTAGAGTTGTCCCTGTTGATGGAAGAATAGCCCTGGTTTAACTTCTGGGATGGTTGATAAAAAAAACAAATCCAATTAACCCAATTCACTTGTTTTTAGTAGTTTTATTTGAACTAAAACTAGTCGTATTATGAAGAGAATAATCTATTCTATAATTGTTGTAATTTTCTTTTCGAATGGAATAAACGCTCAAAATAAATCCAACAAAAACAAGGAAGTTGCTGAGCCCTCTGTCCTTGATAAATCTCAGTCTTTTGAAGGTTTTTTTGACTTTAATTATCAGCCAGAAAAGGATGCAATTTATATGACTGTTAAAAAATTTGACGAACATTTTTTATATGTTAATAGCTTGAGCCAAGGGATAGGAAGTAATGATATTGGTTTGGATCGAGGACAGTTAGGAAATGAACGTGTCGTTTACTTTTCTAAAGCTGGAAATAAAGTATTACTCATTCAGCCCAACTTGCGTTACCGATCAACTTCAGACAACCCGTTAGAGCAACGGTCAATTAAAGAGGCATTTGCAAAGTCTGTTTTATTTGGTTTCCCCATAGAAGAAACAAAAGGAGGAAATTATATTATCAATTTAACTCCTTTTTTAATGCAGGATGCACATGGAGTTTCTAAACGATTAAAGCAAATGAATCAGGGAAGTTTTAGTATTGACAAAAGTCGCGCTGCCATAAATATGGAGCGAACTAAAGCTTTTCCTTTGAATGTAGAATTTGATATGTCATTGACTTTTACCGGGGAGGCTCAGGGGAATTTGTTGCGATCTGTCACTCCAACCCCAGATGCCGTAACCGTAAATCAGCACCATTCATTTGTAGCACTTCCTGACACAAATTATACCCCACGAGATTTTGATCCAAGATCTGGAGTTAATGCTATGCGTTTTTATGATTACTCAACCCCGGTGAACAGCCCAACAAAAAAACAATACATTTTCCGCCATCGATTAGAAAAGAAAGATCCCTCGGCAGCCATAAGTGAAGCAGTAGAACCGATTGTATATTATTTAGATAATGGAACCCCAGAACCAGTTCGATCTGCACTCATGGAGGGAGGAAGTTGGTGGAATCAGGCCTTTGAAAGTATAGGGTATAAAAAGGCTTTTCAAGTTAAAATTCTTCCTGATGATGTAGATCCGTTAGATGTTCGCTACAATGTGATTCAATGGGTTCACCGTTCTACACGGGGGTGGAGTTATGGCTCTAGTGTATCGGATCCAAGGACAGGAGAAATTATCAAAGGCCATGTTAGTTTGGGAAGTCTTAGGATTCGTCAAGACTTTATGATTGCTCTGGGATTAACGGAAGCTCCATTTGACCCCAACAATAACAAAGAACAGGCAGCACTAGATTTGGCTTTAGCGCGAATCAGACAATTGTCAGCACATGAAATAGGACACACCTTAGGTTTTGCTCATAATTTTGCAGCAAGTGCTAATGCACGTACTTCCGTTATGGATTATCCCCATCCAAACCTTTCAATTGAAGGGGGTAAAATTAAATTGGATGAGGCCTATGAGGAGGGAATTGGTTCCTGGGACAAAGTGAGTGTGAGCTATGCCTACACTGATTTTCCTGAAGGAACAAATGAAAAGGCAGCTTTGAATTCAATCCTTGAAGAAAGTACAAAGGAAGGACATCGTTTTATTAGTGATCGAGATGCACGCCCTTTGGGTGGAGCACATCCTAAGGCACATCTTTGGGATAATGGAATTCTTGCCACTACAGAGTTAGCCAACTTAATGCAGATTCGAGCAAAAGCGCTTGGACACCTCAATTTGGATCATTTACGCCCTGGGGAGCCCTACAGTGCCTTGGAAGATCGTTTTGTACCCATGTATCTTTTGCATCGTTACCAAATAGAGGCAGTCGTGAAATTAATTGGAGGAGTAGATTATGATTATGCCGTTAAAGGACCTCAAAGTTATGCAGCAACAACCGTTGATGCCACCACACAGCGAAATGCTTTACTAGCTTTTCTAGGAGCTCTAAGTCCTGAAGCTTTAAAAATCCCTGAGCATCTTTATAAACTTTTACACCCACGTTCTTTTTCCAACCCTAGGGGGCGGGAAAACTTTTTGTCTCAAACGGGTGTAAGTTTTGATTATTTGGGAATTGCAAGTAGTCTAAGTGATGCGCTCATCGGTATGTTATTGCATCCCGAGCGTGCAAACAGATTAGTCATGCAGTACGGCTTTGATTCTAATCAGCTTTCTTTAAAGGAAACAATCACTACTTTAATTAGAAGTCACTTTAAAGTAGCTCCAAGAGACATGCACGAGCGACAACTGAATGAAATCGTAAAAGGGAACATTATGAGTCACCTAATGTCTTTGGGCCAAGACAATTTGTCTAGTAGTATTACAAGAGCAGTCGTTTATGAGGAGCTGGTTAGACTGGATCAATGGTTAGCAGGTCAAAGTGAAGCTAATTTTAATCAATATTATCGTGCAGAAATTCAAAAATATTTTGATAATCCTAAAGATTTTAAGCCTGTTTCAACAGAACGCTTACCGGACGGATCACCCATAGGGTCTTTTTCTTGCGACAATTAAGCTAACTCTATGAATGTAAATTTGATAAGTGATACGGTAACCAAGCCTTCCAAGGGAATGCTGGAAGCAATGTTTTCAGCTCAAGTAGGAGATGATGTATTTAAAGAAGATTCTTCAGTCAATACTCTAGAAAATGAAATAGCAGCACTTTTTGGAATGGAAGCGGCTTTATTTTTTCCCTCAGGTACGATGGCCAATCAAACGGCAATTAAAATTCATACGCAACCTGGAGAGCAGCTCATTTGCGATCATTACGCACATGTATATAATTATGAAGGGGGAGGAGTGAGTTTTAATTCTGGAGTATCCTGCCGATTGATTGAGGGAGATCGGGGAAGAATAACCGCAAATCAGATCGCAGCATGTATCAATCCTCCTGATTTTTATCACAGTCCAAAAACGACTTTAGTTTGCTTGGAAAACACCACCAATAAAGGAGGAGGAGCTTTTTATGATTTTAATGAAATTCTTGCCATTCGAAAACTCTGCGACAAGCATCATTTATCGCTTCATTTAGATGGGGCTCGTTTGTGGAATGCTTTAGAGGAAACCCATGAAAATCCTGAAGATTATGGTAAAGTTTTCGATACGCTCTCCTTGTGTTTAAGCAAGGGCTTGGGATGCCCTGTAGGTTCATTGCTGGTCGGTTCAAAAGCGCATATAAACAATGCCATACGAATCCGTAAGATTTTTGGTGGGGGAATGCGACAAGCGGGATACTTGGCAGCCGCTGGATCTTATGCCATTCAGCACCATAGAAAAGAGTTGAATGAAGATCATCGAAAAGCAAAAGAAATTGAAGCGGTCCTTTTACATTGTGACTTAGTAGATAAAGTGGAGCCTGTCTCTACTAACATTATTATTTTTTCTTTAAATTCGCCAAATTCAGAGTTGGATTTTATTTCCAAAATGAAACAAAAGGGAATCGATTTAATTGCTCTTGGAAAAGGAAAGCTTCGAATTGTGACCCATCGCGATTACACTCAAGAACAGCACGATTATGTGTTAACAACTTTAACAAAAATGAATTGATATGCGTAACCTAATTTTAATTTCAAGTTTGATTTTTGTAACTCTATTTACATCCTGTAAAAATAAAATAAAAATGAACTTTGACACGACTACTCAAGCACCCATGGCGGAGCGTATCCCATATCAACTAAAAGAACACAATGACATCCGTGTGGATGATTATTATTGGCTTAAAGAAAGGGAGAACCCAGAAGTTATTGATTATTTAGAACGTGAAAATGACTATTTTAAAAAGATGACTTCAGATTCAGAATCTTTTAGAGAGGATCTTTTTGAAGAATTAAAAAGTAGAATAAAAGAAGATGATGAATCTGTGCCCTATTTTTTTAATGGCTATTGGTATATTACACGATTTGAAAAAGGGCAACAGTACCCAGTATATACACGAAAAAAAGATTCTTTAAGTGCTACTGAAGAAATTTTATTTGACTGCAATAAAATGGCAGAGGGATTGGATTATTTTCGTTTAGTTGGTATGAATGTAAGTCCAGACAATACCAAAGTTGTCTACGGAGTCGATACTGAATCTAGAAGGAAATATACCCTTTATGTTAAGGATCTTTTAACGGAGGAAGTTTTACCTACTAAAATTGAAAATACCACTGGAGGAAGTGCATGGGCATTAGATAATGAACATTTTTTTTATGTTTATAAAAATCCTAAAACTCTCCGTTCAGAACAAATTTTTAGGCACAATATAAAGAGTCCAACAAAAGATGATACCTTGATTTACCATGAGAAGGATGAGACCTTTTCAGTCTATGTAAGAGAGTCAAAATCAATGGAATATATTTTTATATCTTCCTACAGTACTTTGACAACAGAGCATCAATTCATTGAGGCTGATCAACCTTTATCCGCTTTTAAAACCATTCAGCCAAGGCTCAGAGGATTGGAATATAGTGTCGGACAATTTGAAGATCACTTTTATATTCTAACCAATCAAGATGATTCAAAAAACTATAAAATTGTAAAAACTCCCATCGATACACCTTCTATGGAGCATTGGGAAACAATCCTAGAACATAGGGAGGAAGTTTTAATAGAGGATTTTGAAATTTTTAAAGAATATTGGGTAATAACAGAACGAAAACAAGGGCTAACCAAAATCCGAATTCAACGTTGGGATCAAAAAGAAGATTATTTTTTACCCATAGAGGGGGAGACTTACAGTCTTTATGTTGGTTTTAATCCAAGTTTCGACACGACTACCCTGCGTTATGGATTTACTTCATTGACCACTCCAAGTAGCGTTTTAGAATTTGATATGACAGATCAATCCAAAACTTTATTGAAACAACAAGAGGTTATGGATGCAAATTTTGATTCCAATAATTATGTTGAAAAGCGAGTCTGGGCAACAGCAAGAGATGGAGTGAAAGTTCCAATTTCAGTAGTCCATCACAAGGATACTGAGCTTAACGAGGAAACACCTTTTCTTTTGTATGCTTACGGTTCCTATGGTTCTACCATTGATCCTAGATTTTCCAGTACACGTTTAAGTTTATTGGATAGAGGATTTGTTTTTGGTATTGCACACATTCGAGGGAGTGAGTATTTAGGGCGTCAGTGGTATGAGGATGGTAAATTATTGAAAAAGAAAAATACGTTTAATGATTTTATAGACTGCTCTAAATTTCTAATTGAAAACAACTATACCAGCGCTTCTCATCTCCACGCGTTGGGCGGATCTGCAGGTGGTTTGCTTATGGGAGTTATCGTGAATGATGCTCCGGATTTGTATAGAAGTGTGACAGCAGCAGTTCCTTTTGTGGATGTAGTCACAACCATGTTGGATTCTAGTATTCCATTAACTACGGGTGAGTATGACGAATGGGGAAATCCAAATGACAAAGAGTTTTATGACTATATGAAATCGTACTCTCCTTATGATAATGTTAAGGCTCAATCGTATCCTAACTTGCTTATTACTGCAGGATATCATGATTCTCAAGTACAATACTGGGAGCCTGCTAAATGGGCTGCAAAGCTACGTGCATTAAAAACAGATACAAATGTTTTGTTTTTAAATACAAACATGGAAGCAGGACATAGCGGTGCTTCAGGGCGTTTTGATGCTTTGAAAGAAACAGCTAAAGAATTTGCTTTTATGTTGCAGTTAGAAGGTAAAGCGGAGTAAAATATTTTGATTAAATTTGCTTAAATTTTGTTTTTAAACACAGAGTATGAATGACCATGAGAATACCTATGAGAATATTCTTGAACTGATAGGTAATACCCCTCTAATAAAACTAAATAATGTAGTTAAGGATTATCAGGGTGCATTTTATGCGAAGTTTGAGGCGTTCAATCCAGGACATTCCAATAAGGACAGAATTGCAATTCATATCATAGAAGAAGCTGAGCGAAAAGGGATATTGAAACCTGGGGCTACAATCATAGAAACAACGTCAGGCAATACAGGCTTTAGTTTAGCAATGGTTTCAATGATAAAAGGATATCATTGCATTTTGGCAGTGAGTTCAAAGTCATCAAAAGATAAAATAAATATGTTGAGTTCTATGGGAGCTCAGGTACATGTGTGTCCTGCCAATGTTGCAGCCGATGACCCCCGTTCTTACTACCAAGTTGCAAAACAATTGCACAGTGAAATCAAAGAATCTGTTTATATAAATCAATATTTTAATGAGTTGAATGTTGAGGCACACTACAAATCTACAGGTCCTGAAATTTGGGAACAAACCAAGGGTGAAATAACGCATTTAGTTGCAAGTAGTGGAACGGGAGGCACTATTTCAGGTTGTGCAAAATATTTAAAAGAAATGAATCCTGACATTACCATCATCGGAGTGGATGCTTATGGATCGGTATTGAAAAAGTATCACGAGACCCAAGAGTTTGATACAAATGAAATTTATCCCTATCGCATTGAAGGGCTTGGTAAGAATTTAATTCCTACCGCAACTCATTTTGATTTGATCGACCTTTTTGTGAAAGTTACCGACGAGGAAAGTGCTCATTCTGCTAGAAAGGTTACAAGATCCGAAGGGATGTTTGTTGGATATACCTCAGGAGCAGCGATGCAGGCAGTTCGTCAACTGGCAGAAGAAAATTATTTTGATAAAGACAGCAAGGTTGTCGTGATTTTTCCAGATCATGGCTCGCGCTACATGAGTAAAATATACAGTGAAGATTGGATGGAAGATCAAGGTTTTTTTGATGCCTCCAATGAGTCACAACACAATATTGAATACGTTAAAGATATTACATCCAAGAAATGAGAGATTTATTTGATAGAATACATGCCAACAAGGGGCCGTTAGGTAAATGGGCTTCACAAGCTGAAGGTTATTTTGTATTTCCTAAACTAGAAGGACCTATTTCCAATAGAATGAAATTTAAGGGAAAAGAAGTCATCACTTGGAGTGTAAATGATTATCTCGGTCTGGCAAACAATCCTGAGATTCGAAAAGTAGATGCAGAAGCTGCTGCTGAATATGGTTCTGCCTATCCTATGGGTGCTAGAATGATGTCAGGTCATACAGAGTTGCACGAGCAATTAGAAAATGAATTGGCAGAGTTTATAGATAAAGAGTCAGCCTATTTACTGAATTTTGGATATCAAGGAATTCTTTCTACTATTGACACTTTAGTGGGGAAGGATGACGTAATTGTTTATGACGTTGATGCGCATGCGTGTATAGTAGACGGGGTTCGTTTGCATTTAGGAAAGCGTTTTACTTATAAGCATAATGATATTGAGAGTTTAGAAAAAAACTTACAGCGTGCTACAAAAGTTGCAGATCAAACCGGTGGAGGTATATTAGTGATTTCCGAAGGAGTGTTTGGTATGCGTGGACAACAAGGATGTCTGAAGGAAATTGTTGCCTTAAAAGACAAGTATAACTTCCGTTTTCTAGTTGATGATGCCCATGGTTTTGGTACTTTAGGAGAAAATGGAAAAGGTGCTGGAAACGAACAAGGTGTTCAGGATCAAATTGATGTTTATTTTGCAACTTTTGCAAAATCAATGGCTTCTACAGGAGCTTTTGTTGCTGCGGATAAAGAAATTATTGATTATTTGAAATACAATATGCGTTCGCAGATGTTTGCTAAATCATTGCAAATGCAGTTGGTTAAAGGGGCTCTAAAGCGCCTTGATATGTTAAGAACACGTCCTGAGTTTAAAGCCAAGCTTTGGGAGAATGTCAATGCATTGCAAGACGGACTGAAAGCCAGCGGTTTTGATATTGGAACAACGCAAAGCTGTGTAACACCTGTATATCTCAAGGGAAGTATCCCTGAAGCGATGGCATTGGTAAAAGATTTAAGAGAAAATTACGGAATATTTTGTTCTATTGTAGTCTATCCAGTCATACCAAAAGGCTTGATTTTGCTCCGACTTATTCCTACAACAACGCATACGCTTGAAGACGTAAGAATCACTTTAGAGGCATTCTCTGGAATCAGGGAGAAATTGGAAAACGGAACCTATAAAAGACTTTCAGAAGCGGTGATGGGGCAAGCTCAAGTGTAAGTCATAATTTGGACTAGCGTTTACTTTTCTTTTTCGTAAATAGATTATTAAAAGTTATATTTTCAAATAGAATTCCAGTAGCAATTCCACCCGCACCTGCTATTGTTGCCAACCCATATTTTCGATCATTTTTTAATTCATTTAATATTCGCACAGCTAAGACTGCACCCGATGCTCCAATTGGATGCCCTCTCGATAGTGATCCTCCCGAGAGATTAATTCGATCTTTGGGAAGTTTTAACTCCTTAGCACAAACAATCGCTTGAGCGGCAAAAGCTTCCATGAGTTCTATAACGTCCAAGTCTAAGGATGATAAATGATTTTTCTTCAACAAGAAGTCACTTACCGCTATGGGAGCCAAGCCAGGTAATTCAGGATTTCCTCCTGATGTTTTTCCGTCAATGATTCGAAGTGCTTGATTGATAGATAAAGTATTCAGTATTTTTTCTGAAACTAAAACAACAAAAGCAGCTCCATCTGCTGCAACACTTGTACTAGCAGTAGAAACGCTATCTGAAAGCACTTTTGAACGTTGGCAGGTTTCCATCGTTAAAGATCGTGTAAAGGGATCATGAAGAATAGGAACTTCAGGAATCATGACAATTTCTTTACTCAATTCATCTTTTGCCTTCATGGCTTTTACGTGACTTTCAATAGCCCACTCATGTTGTTCTAGTTTCGAAATATTATACTGATTAGCAAGCTCAGCTGCAGCTACTTCCATAAGTGGATCATTATAAAATGAAGGTAAAAAAGGAGCTTGGTTTTTATGGATGTATTTTTTCTCCCCTATGGATTTATAATATCGTTTGGGCCGTAACGAATGGGATTCAGTTCCTCCAGCAATGACAACCTGAGCTTGCCCTGAATGAATTAATGCTTTACCGACTAGTAAAGAGTCTAATCCTCCCACACATTGACGATCAATACTTAGTCCCGCTAAACTTTGAGGTAGCCCAGAAGCCAATGCAACGAGTCGTGCAGGATTTCCACCACCACCAATTGCATTCGAGACAATCAGTTCATCCACTTTATTTGGAGGTAATCCAATCTTCTTTAAACAATCTTCAATAATGGGAGCGGCAAGATCATAATAATTCAAGTTTTTAAATAAACCCCCACTTGGAACTATTGCAGATCTTGCTCCCGCTACGATATAAACTGAATTTTCCATTAGGTCAAGGCTATTTTTTTAAGCTGTATTCGATCTGTTTTACCCGATGATAATAAGGGCCAATGAGTGACAGAAATAATTTTTTTTGGAGTACTTAGTGCACCTAATTCGGTTCTCAAATGGGATAGGGCGTCTTTTTTTTTTTGAAAGGTAATCTGCTTTGAAGTTATCGCAATCAATTCATTTTCTTTCAAAGTGTTTGGTATAGTTATGACAACTACTTCTTCTGTTTTTAAATATTTTTTCAAGGCTTTTTCTGGTAATTCAAGCGATACTTTTTTCCCGGATATCGAAATGCTTAGGTCAGATCTACCACAAAAGTAAAGGTGGTTTGAGTTATCTAAATAGCCTAGATCTCCCACACAAATGTAACCTCTTTTGTTGCGTAATGTCATATCATTCCCCAGAATAATTTTCGAATAAAGTTGATTGCTTTTTACCCAAATTGAGCCCTTAGTATTATTAGGTACTGGCTGATGGCTTTTGTCTAATATTTCAACTTTTACATTTGGGCACAGTTTCCCTACTGAATCAACGGGACAACTTGGAGTTTTTATTGATATATAGCTTGTCTCTGTAGCCCCAAAAAACTCTCTAATTTGAGCATGGGGAACAATTTGTTGAAATTCAGAAATTAGAGTTGAATTTACTTGAGCACCCCCTACCAAAACAAATTTTATTGACTCGATGGCTAGACTTGATGATTGTTTAAAATGTTTAATGAGTATCGAAATATGCGGCGGGGTGGCATATAGTATACTTGGTTTTGATGAATTGCATTCCTCAAAAAAACGTTTAGCAGAAAAAAAAGGGAGTATAGTTGGGGTTGTTTTTCGATAAAAACTCTCTAAGAGCCCAAAAAAATGTAGTGAATGCGATAGACTTCCAATAATCATGCAAGAACTATCCCTTGGATAATCAAGGAGATTTTGTTGGATATTAAAACTATGCTTCCAACTTGCGAAAGTTCTTAGTACCGCTTTTGGATGTCCGTTAGAATTTGAGCTAAAACAAATAAGATGTTGTTCTTTTAATGCTGATTTCAGCGTATAAAGAGATGAAAAGGGAGTGGATTCTAGTTCTTGTTGAAAATAACAAAGCGTTTTTTGATCTATAATTCCAAATGAGTATCCCTTTTTAATGAGAGTTTGAAGATATGAAGAACATGTATTGATCTCTTGGTCAATAAAAAGTAAACTTTTTTTTGAGGGACTAACACGCTCTAATATAAAGTCTATTACTTTCATGACTCATAATTTTGGTAAAGAAAAAGTATCGAAGAATGATCTATAATAAAAGACATTAATAGTTTCATATTTAATAAACCTGAGAAACTATTGAAGCTAAAAAACTTTCTTCAACCAGTTAAGTCATTTTATTCATTAAGCATAACAGGCATAACCAGCATGGTGACATGTTCACCTTCTTCCGTATGATCTAAAGGGGTTAATATTCCCGCTCTATTGGGTAGTGACATGGAAAGTTTAATTTGTTCACACTCCATATTGTTGAGCATTTCAATTAGGAATCGTGAGTTAAATCCAATTTGAATGTCATCTCCTTGGTAATCACAATCTAGTCGCTCTTCGGCACTATTGCTATAATCAAAATCTTCAGCAGAAATTTGTAAAGCTGCTCCTGCTATTTTTAAACGAATTTGATGGGTCGTTTTATTTGAAAAAATACTTACTCTACGAACAGAATTTAAAAAGCTGACACGACTTACTTGCATTTGGTTGGGGTTTTCCTTTGGGATCACCGCTTCATAATTAGGGTATTTACCATCAATCAGTCTACAAGTTAATGTTGAGTCACCGAATCTAAACTGTGCATTGGTGTCATTGTATTCAATTGCTATTTCTTCTGCTGTACCTTGCAATATACCTTTCAATAACTGTAGGGGTTTTTTGGGCATAATAAATTCAGAGGTATCATTGGCAGTTACATCACTACGAGTGTATTTCACCAATTTGTGGGCGTCTGTAGCCACAAAAGTCAAAGATTCTGTTGAAAATTGAAAAAACACACCACTCATTACAGGCCGTAAGTCATCATTTCCACTGGCAAATAAAGTACTGTTGATTGCAGTATATAAAACATCACTTTGAATCACAGTTTTCTTTGCGTCATTTACTTGAGCTGCTTTTGGAAACTCATTTCCCTCAACATAAGCCACTGCATATTTACCGTTATTGGCGCTTATTTCAACAGTATTCTTTTCGGTTTTGATGAAAGTCAAAGGTTGCTCAGGAAATGTTTTCAAAGTATCTAAAAGCAGTCGAGCAGGGAGGGCAACCATGCTGTTACTATCAGACTCAACCGAGATACGAGTCGAAAAAGTAGTCTCCAAATCAGAAGCAGTTAGGGTCAAGCTATTTCCGTTGATTTCAAAAAGAAAATTATCTAAAATAGGAAGGGTATTGGTACTGTTAATTACTCCTCCTAGCATTTGGAGTTCCTTGAGTAGGGCGGCACTGGAAACAATAAATTTCATATAAATGATTTCTCCCAAAGATATTTGAAATGCACCGAATCCTAAAAGAAACTTATCAACAGTTATACTCTTAACTGTTTACTTCTAATGAGTTGATTTACAAGTCCAATTCCAAGTCCTAATAGTAGGGGAAACAGCAACATACAGGCTTTCCAAAAAGAAGCGTTTTCAATTATTTTCTCCTCTGCTAAAAAAGCTAGATTCCATGTTTTCTTTCTCAAGGATAAGCGTTCTTGATTTGCTGTCAAAGAATAAATTCCATTCATTATGAGGTCCTTGTTAGAATAAAAATTATTCGTCCATTTATCATAACCTAAACTCATGGGCTGACCTTTATCTGTTTGATTTTCAGCAAAATTCCCATCACCAAAAACAATAAGATCAATAGTTCCTTTTTCTTGGTTGTTTTCTAAAGAAAGGGGTTTTATTCGATTTGAAAATAATGAAGTTTGATCTCCCTGAATTTGCACTCCAAGTATTTTTGCAGGCTCGTTAAATTGAGAGGGCTGAATTTTCACCATGACCTGATCTAAGTTGACGATTGCAGGTACGGGTATCGTTTGTGTATACTCAGAAGATTGAAGTAAAATTGTTTTTCTTAGGGCATTTGGAAGGGTGTCAATGGGACTGACAAATTGCGTTAAGACAGGGCCAAGGTCTTTTCCAATAATGTTATCATTTTCGGGTTTAGAAAGGGGATAATATGGCCAAGGATAGGGGACGTATTGACTATTTTCTTCACTTCCATTGGCCAAAACAATAGGAGCGCTATACAAATCTTTGATTAGCTCTTTACGCACTCGGATTCCGAAATTGAAGAAGTAATCATCCAGATTGAGTTCTCTGGGAAATCCATAGGTTTTTCCTTTAATATTAAAAAGACTGTCCCGATCAAGACCTAAACCATCTACAAGCCAAAATTGTTTTCCTCCAGATAAAGCATGTTGGTCTAAAATATACTTTTCGGTTTGAGTAAAGGCGGTTTTGGGATTTGAAATGAATAAAGCATCAAAACGAGTAAGGTTTTTTAAACTTTGCTGTGGACTTACTTTTTCTTGCTTTAAATCAAATGCTGCAAGATTGTAATAAGGACTTAAGCTTTGAAGAAGGTCAGCGATTTTGATATCTTCTGAAGTCTCGTGTGAGGTAAGGACTGCCAGATTTTGTTTCTCTTTTAGTGTGATTTTATAAATACCATCCATGATGTGGTATTCTAATTGTTGGAGAGAACGAACCAATTTATCATTTTCCGTATCCCCCAATTGTTTTTGAAGTAAAGACACACGTTCAGAACGTTCTCCTCTATTGACAATAATCCATGGAAAAATTAGATTTTCATTTCGCTTACCTTCCTTATTTTCAACTACTATTTCTGGAGTCATTCCATACCGTTGCATTTCTGTTATAACTTGCTTATTGGTCCCAATCTCAAAGGGATCGTTATAACTAATGATGAATTGATTGGAATAACTTTGTAGTTGATTAAGAAAAGTATCCAGTTCATTTCTAAAGCGTAAATAAGGTCCAGGTAATTCTCCTGATAGAAAAACATCTAAGCGTATTGGCTCGTCTAGGGTTTGAATTTTGGATATTGTACTCGGCGAAAGACTATAGCGTTTATCTACAGTCAAGTCCAGTTGAAAATGTGCTTTATTACTCAAGTAGACCGCAAGTAAGGTTCCAATAAAAATAATTAGGGGCATTTTAATTACTTTGATTAACCCGCCTTTATTTTCTACTTGTTGAACTCCCAGAAGGAAATATCCAGTCAAAAAACCTGTAAAATAGAGTGTGGTTTTAAAAGTTAATACCCCTCGGCTTATATTCAAATAATGTGCATAAATACCAATCTCATTAATGAATTTAAAAAGAGCATTATTAGTAGTGAAATCAGCAATAAAAAACCACAAATAAAATTGAGAAAAACAGCCTAAAACCGCAACTAAAAATGAGACTACTTGATTCTGAAAGAGGAGAGAACTGATCAGACTAATGACCATAAAAAGTAAACCAACAAAGATCAGCCCTAAATAGGAACCTAAAACACTACCAAAATCAATAAAGGAATCGGGAGCTAACAGGGATTGAATGGCAAATAAATTGATGCTTGTTGGTAGTAAAGCAATTCCAAAAACAATAATAATTCCTAACAACTTTCCAGCATAAATTTCCCAAGCCGCTAGAGGTTTAGTAAGCATCAATTCAAAAGTACCACTTGCAATCTCTTCCGAAAAACTTCGCATGCTTAAGGTAGGAATGAGAATTAGAAAAAGCCAAGGCGATAATTCGAAGAAGGGAGTAAAATCTCCAAACCCAGAGTTGAGAATACTAAATGGAGTGTCAAAAAACCACAATAAAAGGGAATTCACAATCAAATAAGTCCCGATAACTAGATAACCTATTGGACTGCTGAAGAAAAAACGCAACTCTCTTTTTGCAATACTCCACATAATCAATCAAATTTTATTGTTATTGGATCTCGGTAGTCCAAGCCAAAAAGGGAACTTGCACTCCCAACAGTCAGCGGATTACTTTTGTAAACCGCTAATTCTAAATGTCCAGCAGAATTAAATAAGGCTAATTTCTTACCGTCCTCTTCGCGTTTTTCTTTGGGTAGCTTGAAATCAATTGCTTTGCTGTAACTTTCATAAATTTTACGAAATTTAAGGGTTCTTGCAAAAATGGTAAAAGGTCTTGTTTTCCCTATTTCTTTAAAAAGTTTAATGGTAATATTGGTGACAACATTACCGTAATTATCAATGTAGATAACACTTCCCAATATTTGATTTCCCTCTGGGTTAATTACGGGTTTTACATTTGTGAGTTCACGAATTTCCTTGATGGGATTTCCAATCACTTCCAAGGTTCCATTTCTCGCAATATGAGCTGCAACATGAATGAATACATCCAAAACTGGAAAAGAGGTGACTACTGAGTTGTGAATATTAATTGCCACTGTTTTTTTTGCTTTTAAGCCTTCTTTGATTAAAGAGAAAATGCCATTGTCTGCTCCGATAAAAAAGTGCCCTTCAAATTCCATCGCCAGATGAATGTTTTCTGGTGTCAGTTCGGATTCTACTCCGATAATATGAATACTTCCCTTTGGAAAAGCAGAAAAAGCATTCTTTAAGATATAAGCCGTTTCTGAATGGTTGTAGGGGGTTATTTGATGAGAAATGTCGATTATGGAAGCTTCTGGAATATGATTCAACAGAGCCGCTTTTATTACTGCAATTGAATAATCTTTATGGCCAAAATCGGTAGTCAACGTAATGATGGTCATAAACTAAAAAATCTAATATTAATTAAGTAAAATTATCCTATTTTTATACGCAGACTTATTCCTGCATCACAAAAATAATTTATTTTAAACTACCAGCCTTTGAATGAAATAAAAATTGATTTATCTGAAATAAATACACAAGAATTTTTTGGAGATCAAAATGCGAATATAGCAAAGCTCCGTACCTATTTTCCTAAGATTAAAATTGTAGCAAGAGGATCATCTTTTAAAGCGTATGGAGAAGAGAATCAGCTAGTTGAATTAAAAAAGCGTGTCGCACTTTTAATTTCTCACTTTGGAAAATTTAATGTTTTAAATGATGAAATTATAGATCGTATTGTCTTGGCAGGAAATGAAGAAAATATTGAATTGAACTCAGGCACGGAAATTCCGATTCTTCATGGGGTAGGAGGAAAAATTATAAAAGCTAAAACCTTCAATCAGAAGCGTTTGGTGGAATCCATGCGAAAAAATGATATGGTATTTGCTATTGGCCCTGCGGGTACGGGTAAGACCTATACAGGGGTTGCCTTAGCAGTCAATGCGCTCAAAGAAAAGCAAGTAAAACGAATTATACTCACTCGACCTGCGGTCGAGGCTGGTGAAAATTTAGGTTTTTTACCTGGTGATTTGAATGAAAAACTGGATCCTTACATGCAGCCGCTTTATGATGCGCTTAGAGATATGATTCCAAGCGAAAAATTAAAAAGTCATATAGAAAAAGGAATCATTCAAATTGCTCCCTTGGCTTTTATGCGTGGACGAACTCTCGATAATGCTTTTGTTATTTTGGATGAAGCTCAAAATACCACCCACGCACAAATGAAAATGTTTCTAACACGAATGGGAAAGAATGCAAAGTTTATGATCACGGGAGATCCAGGACAAATTGACTTACCCAGACGTGTAATTTCAGGATTGAAAGAAGCGCTTTTAATTTTAAAGAATGCTTCAGGGATAGGAATTATTTACCTTGATGATAAAGATGTTATTCGACACCCATTAGTAAAGAAAGTAATTGAAGCTTATAAAAATATTGAACACGATAATTAACTATGTCAAACGCCTTAATGCATACGAGCCTTCAGTTAGAAGGATTGAAATCTAAATACACGGGAAAAGTTCGTGAAGTTTATCGTCTAGAAAACGAAACCTTAATCATGATAGCGACGGATAGACTATCTGCTTTTGACGTTGTAATGCCCAAGGGAATCCCTTTTAAGGGTCAAATTCTAAATCAGATAGCGACTAAAATGTTAGAAGCGACTTCTGATATTGTTCCCAATTGGCTCCTTGCGACTCCAGATCCCAACGTTTCTGTGGGTGTCGCTTGTGATCCCTTCAAAATTGAAATGGTGATCCGAGGATATTTATCAGGACATGCAGCAAGAACATACAAAAACGGAGGGCGTTTACTTTGTGGAGTCACGATGCCGGAGGGAATGATTGAAAACGATCCTTTTCCAACTCCCATAATTACACCAGCGACCAAGGCGGAAGAAGGCCATGATGAAGACATTTCAAGAGAAGATATTATCGCACAAGGTATTGTCAGTGAATCAGATTATTTGAAATTAGAATCCTATACCCAAAAGCTCTTTGCTCGAGGGACGGAAATAGCCAAAAAACAGGGTCTTATTTTAGTCGATACAAAATATGAATTTGGTAAAACTGCTTCTGGAGAAATTTTGCTGATTGATGAAATTCATACTCCAGATTCTTCGCGTTATTTTTATGAAGAGGGATATGATGAGCGACAAGCACAGGGATTACCTCAAAAGCAATTGTCAAAAGAATTTGTGAGACAATGGCTTATTTCTAATGGTTTTCAGGGGCTAGAGGGACAAGTCTTGCCTGAGATGAGTGACAGTTTGATTGATTCCATTTCAGAGCGATACATTGAATTGTATGAAAAAATCACAGGACAGTCTTTTGAAAAAGCGACTATTTCAAATATGCAAGAACGTATTCAAGAGAACATTTCAAATTATTTAAAAGGGTGCTAATTATTGAACATCATGAAGTTCTTCAATAACTTGAATAGCAAAGGGAAGGATTGGATTTTCATCTGAGCATTTTTTGTTTAATCTGAGCTTTATTGAAGTTTGGTATACGTTAAAGGAATTCTGAAAACTTTTTGCTTGATCTAACAAATGGGATGGACCCTTATCGTTGTAAAATAAAACTATTGGCGTATTTGTTTCCCATGGGGAAATTTCATTTTGTTTTAAAGCGTAAATAAAATCAGTATCCTCTCCACTTAAAATGCCGTCTGAAAAATTTGAATTAAATACTGATTCTGGTAATACCATGTTCAATTCAATGGAATCGATGGGAGTACCCATTTCAATATTTTCTGCATAGTCCTCTTTTAAGTAATGATTCCATCCGAATGATAATTTGGGATAGATCGTTTTATAGCTCTGAATAAGTTTTAATAAATAGGTCAATTCTTTTTCATTTTGATTATTATTTAATACATTTTTAACCCATTTTTTCTTTAATAACAACCCCTCTCCTGCAATTCACTTATCGATTGAAATGTCTTCTTTTCTTTCCATAAGCTGATGCATTGCTAGAGTTATAGGGGCTCCCTCTAAATACCCCGCGAGGGAGATTTTACTATCGTTTTTGATTCCATTTTCTTTAAAGTA
>JAURBX010000126.1 GCA_030828745.1 Flavobacteriaceae bacterium
CTTCCACTTCCATAGGACGCAACAAATGCTGTTGGGGTCTCTGCTACCCCAACCTCAACATCAAAACCATTGGCCTGGGCATAAGCAATTAAGGTTTCAGAAGATACGGTTTCCTGGAAAGCAATTTCTGCAGCCCCCCATATAGTATCACTAATTTCAATTAGTTTCTCTTTTTGAGTTTCAACATCTTGGATCACTCCTTTTTTGAGTGTTTTCTTGTTTTGTGCTTGCACTGAAAACAGCATTCCTAATGCAATAATAATGTAAATTGATTTTTTCATTTCTCGACCGTTTTAGTGTTTAGCCCTTTTTTTTAACTGGAATAACTAATGAAATCATGAGAAAAAAACACGCTCCAATTGCATAGGGCCAGTCAATAAAGGAGAGCTTGGTATACATAATTCCTACAACAACACTACACAAAATAGCGCAGAGTAAAAACACAATTTTTAAAACCCATTTTAATTTCATTGTGATAGTTTAATTCTAAAGTACACATTACAAATTAAAGTTGTTTATTTTTGAATAGGAATCCCATTTATTTTTTGAAATGAGATTCTCCATGTTAATCAAAAATTAATTTACACTATGACGAGTGCTGTAGAATATCTTGGAAACCTCAGAACTACTGCCACACATTTGGCTTCTGAAAAAACAATTATAACGGATGCGCCCCTTGATAATCATGGGAAAGGGGAAGCTTTTTCTCCCACCGATCTTGTCGCTACTGCATTGGCGTCCTGTTTAATTACCATTATGGGAATCAAAGCCCGTGACTTAGCCATTGACATCACTGGAACAAAAGCAGAAATTACAAAAATCATGGGAACCCAACCCCGAAGAATTGTTGAAATCAAAATTGATGTTATCTTTCCAACTCGCTTTGATGAAAAAACAAAAATAATTCTTGAAAAAGCGGCACTCACTTGTCCAATTGCAAATTCATTACATCCCGATCTTAATCAAAATATTCGTTTTATTTGGCCTTCCTAAATTGTTGAATTCCCATAAGTAAAAAACTGTACATCATAATTCCAACAGGCCCCAACATAAAGGTACAGAGGAGAGGAAAAATAATCGCTAAATGTGCAATTTCTTTTTTTCTACTGTGCCGAATGATCCAAGTCCCGACCCAAAAGTCAAAAGCGAGATAATGTAACCAGCCTGCAGCAGCAGATTCAGGGGTTGTTTTTTTAAATAAAGTGACGATTCCTTCTAGACTTGAAAAATCTGCCTCTGCCAAGCCTCCTGATACGATAATAAAATAGCTGTAGAAAAAACTAATCCCCAAAGGAACCCAGGGATATGAAATCAAATTCTCGGAAATTCTCCATCGAGGAAAAAAGAGAATAAAACCCCAAACTAAAAGAATTATAAGGTTGCAAAGGTCGAATAAAATAGTTGTCATAAAATGAATTGAATATCTTCAAGCCAAATTAGTATATTTAATCAAGTTAAAACCAATGCTCTTATTCAAAGACATCCACGGTAACCGTGTTGATCCTGTAAACCATACCTTAGAGGTTATCAAAAACTACCCCTATGCAGAAATTCATATCGGTACCGATTCACAAAACATTAACAAAGAATCGAGATATACAACCGTGATTGCATACCGTCTGGGATCAAGAGGTGTGCATTATATCTTAAGCAAAAAAAAGGTAAACATTATACGAGATATGTGGACGCGTTTATGGAACGAAGCCGAATTAAGTATTGACTTAGCGGAGTGGATTACCGAAAAAATAAGCATTAAAGTTCAAATTGATATGGATTATAATGAAGATGAAAATTTCAAATCCAATAAATTAATCTCCGCTGCAAAAGGTTGGGCAAATTCCCTTGGTTATAAAGTAAATGTAAAGCCCAACAATCAAATCGCTACACGAGCGGCTGATTATCACTGCAAATAATTAAGGGTTTCTGAATACCTGAGTAAAGAAGGCTAAACTGTCTTTAGTGAATGCGATGCCCACCCCCAACTCTGCGTAATCTCCAATCATATTGGTGTAATGTCCCGGTGAATTTTCCCATCCCGCTACCACGCAGCTTGAAATCGCTTCTGCTGATCTTGTGTCGCCACACCCACTCACATTTTCAAACCAAGGAACTTGTCCGATATTTTCTGCAATACTCGTCCAAGAATAAGACAAGGCATCGGCTCGCTTAGCAGGTGTTTTTCCTTCATGATCTACATGATCAAAAAAATCATACGTGACCATGTTTTCACTATGTAAAGTAGCCAAAGCATCCATTTCATCATTTTGAACTAAGGACAATTTTCCTTGAGATTTTCTAATCTCGTTGGTCTTTTCTAAAATCTTTTGAGCTATTTCCTTATTTAACGCTAGGTTCGTTTCTTGTGCATCAGAATCTTTGGTACAGCTCATTAAAGTAAAAACAATAAGAACAAAAAAACCTTTATTTAAAATGACTTTCATGAGTACAATTTAGTGTGCTTAAAAATACTCAAATTGCGGTATCTTTAAAAATAAAATTATAAACCCTTTTTCTATGCGTTTTGCTATAATAGCCCCTCCTATTCCAACTCAAAAATGGAAAGAAAACCTTGAAGAAATAGCCCCACAAATTCCTTTACTTATAGGTTCAGAAACGGATACGCCAGAAGATATCGAATGTGCAATGGTTTGGAAACAACCCAAAAACAGCCTAAAAAAATTCAAGAATTTAAAGTTAATTTTTTCAATGGGTGCTGGGGTAGATCATATTTTATCAGATGATACCCTTCCAAAAAATATCCCCATTTGCCGTGTGGTAGATCCAATGATGGCTTTTTCAATGACAAATTATATTTTGATGGCTGTTTTGAACCATCAACGTTCCTTTTATGATTTTCAAAAAGCACAACAACATAAACATTGGGCTCAATTTGAATTTGATGAAAGAGCACTAAAGATCGGTGTTCTTGGAACGGGTCACCTTGGAATGGACGCAGCAAACAAGCTAAATCATCTGGGGTTTTCTGTTTTTGGGTACAGTAATACTCCCAAGGAAACTTCTTTTCCATCCTACAGCGAAGGGGAACTTGATCTTTTTCTTTCAAAAATCAATGTGCTCATTTGCACTGTTCCCTATACTCCAAAAACTCATGGTTTATTGAATACAACACTCTTTGAAAAACTAAAGCATCCTACCTATTTAATTAATGTTTCTCGAGGTGCTGTACAAGTAGAAAAAGATATCCTTTCGGCCTTGGATTCAAACCTTCTTACGGGAGCTTTTCTTGATGTTTTTGAGCAGGAACCGCTCCCTCAATCAAGTCCCTTATGGCACCACCCCAAGGTACAAATTACCCCCCATGTCGCAAGTTTGACCTATCCCAGAGAAAGTGTATTGCAAGTTTTAGAAAGCTTTGATCTTGTCAAAAAAGGACTTCCTCCACGTTTTCAAGTTGACCCAAAAAGAATGTACTAGTTTTAAAGTAATTGCTGTCCAATCTCATCAATCCCAAACCGAATGGGATCGGTCACAAGCAAACCTGTTTTTGCTGAAGTTGCTTTCAAAAAAGTTTCAGCTTCTTCATCAGAAAGCATGCTAGTATTGGCTGCAATTCCAATCACTTTTGCTTTTGGAAAGGCACCTTCAACAGATGCTAAAGCTTCATTTAACGCAATGAAAGCATTCAAATCAGGGATGCGAATCTCTTCAGGACTTCTCAATGTTGTTTTGTCTGCACGCATACATAAAATTAAATGTGTGGGACAACTTCCCCGCATTAAGGGAAGGGTTGCTGAACTTCCTGGATGTAATAAAGAGCCTTGTCCTTCAACGAGAATAACCTCTTTATCTGCTTGTTCAAGTACAACTTGCTCCACAGCACCACAAGCGTGATCCACTTTAAATGCGTCTAAAGGAATTCCATGACCCGTAATCGTAATACCAATTTGACCTGTAGCCACAAAGCCTACGTTGACCTGCTCTTTTTGGAGCCAAGAATATAATTCTAATCCCGCTGTCATTTTTCCTACAGCCATATCCGTACCCACGAATAAAACGCGTTTGTTTTCCAATTTTGCGACTTTACCCGTGGCAATAGCAGGAACGAATTGAGGTACTCGAACATCCCAAATCCATTGCTTCTCGGAGTTTTTTATTTTAACTCCCCATTGGGGTTGTAATAAATCATGTAAACCATTGACAATGGATAATCCATTTTCTAGCGCTTCACCAATCACACTATTCCAAGCGTCTGGAATCCTTCCTCCTGAAGGGGCAATTCCAAGCACTAAAACCTCTGCTCCTTTTGAAATTGCTTCTTTCAAGGAAGCTAATATGGGAACCTCCTTGGATGTGTCCATAAACTCCCTGATTTGTCTTCCTGCTAATGTTTTATCAATAACGCCAACAATAGGATTTTTTAGATAACGAATGACTCCTGTCCCCATTTTTCCATAGTCACTATCGATGTGACCTTCCATATAAACCGCAATTTTTTGTTCCGGATTAAGCATAAAATTCTTCTTTTAAATGGGCTCCGTGTCCTGGTATCTCTGGAGGGAGCGTAACCCCCTTTATCATTGGAGCCCCTTCCGAGGGATCGGGCGCCAAGTTGAAGTGTGAATCTAAATCAATATGGTCAATTCCTCCGGTCAAAGCTGCGGCAGCGGCAATAGAAACTGAAGATTCACTCATACAACCAATCATGGTTTTCAGTTCATGTGCTCTTGCTGTTGCAATAATTCTAAGGGCTTCTGTAATGCCCCCACATTTCATCAGTTTCATATTAACCCCGTCTACATGGGCTGCAAAGGAGGGGATGTTTTGAGAAAAACGACACGATTCATCAACATATATAGGGAGTGCACGCCCTTTAAAAAGTATTTTTAAACCGTCTTCTTCGCCCTCTTTTAAAGGTTGTTCAATATAATCTACTTTACGGGCAGCAAGCCATTTCATCATGTGTTGAGCCTGTTTTACCTCCCAACCACCATTGGCATCTACACGAAGCTTAACAGGATATTTCTTAGTGCTTTCAACCACCTGTTCAAACATTATTTTATCCGCTTCAATCCCGTCTGGGGATCCTAATTTAATTTTTAAAGATTGTACTGTGGTTCCATCCAATAAAAGCGGGACCCGTTCTTTAATTATCTCGGGAGAATTAATCCCAATGGTTACCGAAGTGGGTGTATTTGGTTTAGAAAAGCCTAATAATTGACGCAATGGAAGTTGGGCTTTTTTAGCAGTCCAATCCCAAAAAGCAGTATCTAAAGCAACATAAGCACAAGGAGGAATTTTCATTTCTCTGGCACGATCATATAACGCTTGAATAGAATGACCTTCAATGCCCGTTTCAATAAATTTTTCTAATGCCGCTTGAATTTCCTCAGCGGTTGATGCCCCTTCTGAATTACCTGGTGCAGCTTCACCCCAACCCGTATGCCCCTCTTTTTCATAACGA
>JAURBX010000142.1 GCA_030828745.1 Flavobacteriaceae bacterium
AGTTCTTTTGAAAAAGAAATGGAAAGTTGTCGATTCAACTCAGAATAGGTGAGCTGATAGGTGTAAAAATCAGGGCTTGTTTCCAAACTCCCGACGGCATTGTAGGCCTTAATAGTTTTGTGTTTTAATCGAATAAACTCAAGAGAAGGAATAATTTCCATTGTTCCCATGGGCAGTTGATTGGGTTGCGTTCGAATCCAATTCCAGAGTTCATCTTCGGTTAAGGTATCTCTAAGTGAAAGATCTTGATCTGCCTCCCCTTCAAAATAGGAATGACTTGAAATTTTTAATTTTTCTTTTCTATTTAATTGGGTATAAGCTTGTCCACACCATTCCTGAACTGAAGTGGTGATTTTAGCCAAAGGTTTTGTTTGTCCTAGTTGCGTAAACACGCTTGACATGATGGAATATGGGTAAATTCCAGTATTGAATTTTTTGGTACGATTCAGTTTTAAAACCATTTGTGAGGCTTTTGATTTTTTATTGGCTTTGACTTGCTCTTTGACTAAGAAATCTTCGGTAACATATATTAAAACCGCATGTCCTTCCCGGGGGGCGCCATAACGAGATTGAGTTAGTTGATAACTGCTCAACTCAGCAGTTCCATCGAACCAGTAGCTTTTGAAATCTTTAGAAAGAGGCAGGCTGGAGCGGTTCTCTTTTTTTTCTTGAGTTTGACACCCAATCAAAATAAATGAGATAAAAAGAAGTGAATATTTCATTAGTTGAAGATATTGGGATTTTTTAAAAGTATTATTTATTCTTAATAATTTCTTTGATTTTCTTTAAAACTTGCGCAACAGGAAGTCCAATGATGTTGGTATAGCTCCCTGAAATGGAGGTTATGTTTAGGGTACCAAACGAGTCTTGAATGCCATAGGCGCCAGCTTTATCCATTGGCGATCCGGTTTGTATATAGTTTTGAATTGTATCCTCAGTGAGGGGACCAAAAGTAACTTCTGAAATTTCATGAATGCATTCCCATTTATCTTTTTGTAAAAAGCCCACTGCAGTAATTACTTGGTGGCTAGTATTGGAAAGAGATTGAAGGATTTGACTTGCATCTTCGAGATCTACGGGTTTACCAAGACATTTGTCCTTGTTCCAAACAATTGTATCCGCTGTGATAATGATTTCATTTTCTTTAACTATTGCTTTAAAAGGGGCTGCTTTTTGCTTTACAATATATTGGGCAATTTCAACACTCTTTAAGTCTTCAGGAAAATCTTCAGCCACAGGGATTACCTTTTTAGAAAAAGGGATTCCCATTTCCTCAAAAAAATGTTGTCTTCTGGGGGAGCCAGAAGCAAGAATTATTTTAAATCCCTGGGTATCCATATTAATCTTTTCCAGCTCCTAAGTCCAAACGCCATTTTCCTTGGACACGCAATACTTGTTCTATTATTTCTCTAACACAACCTTCTCCGCCTTTCTTATGTGAAACATAATTTGCCATGGCCTTTACGTCTGAAACGGCATCGGAGGGGCAACAGCCCAGACCCACTTTTTCCATGACGGGAATGTCGGGAACATCATCTCCAACATAAAGAATGGTTTCTGGATCTAGATCATAATTATCCATAAGATCTTGGTATGCATCCAGTTTATGATGAGCGCCCATGTAAATATCAAAGACACCAAGCTCCTTAAAACGGTCCTCAACTCCTTGATTTCTTCCTCCGGTGATGATGACTATTTTGTATCCTTGAACGAGTGCACATTTCATGGCATAACCATCTTTGGTGTCAAAGGCACGTAAAAGCTCTCCTTCATTGGTAATTAATATTTTACCATCGGTAAGTACACCATCCACATCAAATATGAAAGTCTTGATGTGTGGGAGTAAGTTTTTATAGTTTTTCATTTTCGTAATAGGTTTGAATGGAGGTTGTAAGTGTTTTGTAAATTTTTTTTAAAGTTGGATCTTCAATACGTTCTAAATGCCGATGGATTGTTTTTTGATCGTTTCTAAGGGCTGGCCCTGTTTGTGCTTCATGTGGCTTTAATTGTTCGGTTTTTCGAACTGTTTCCATTAGTAAGGGACGTAAGAGCTCAAACGAAAGGTTTTGTGATGCACACAATTTTGCGGCATGGGTAAGTAAGTGATTGGTAAAATTATTGACCAAAACAGCAGACAAATGGAGCACCTCTCTTTGGTTAGAAGAAAGGTTTTTTGGACTTCCTCCGATTAGGTGTGCGAGTTGCATGAGCATTGCAGCATCTTTTTCTACTGTAGTTTCAATACCAAATGGGATCATAGAAAAATCAACCGCTTGATTATCACTAAAACTTTGTAATGGATAAAAGACGCCCCTTCTTTTTTGGGGGATAGCATCCATAGGAACGCTTCCTGCAGTATGAACGACAAAGCTTGTGAGCGGTAGCTTACTGGACACTTCTTTTAGGGCATCATCAGATATGGAAAGGAGATAAAGATTCGCTTCTTGAATTTCGGAGAGAGAAGTAATTATTGGAATTCCCTCTGGACTCAGCTTTGAAAGTGCAGAGCGATCATACCATTGTACAAGACTAATTTCAGGAGTTTCAACAAAAGCACGATACAATTGTTTTCCTAGTTTTCCTGCGCCAAGTAATGTTATTTTCATAGTCAGAATGTAAAAATACTAAACCTAGTTGAGCTTGCAGAAAGGAACCTTGATTAAAATGTTAATTTCAATTGAAGTTTATTAATTTAATATGGGATATAGTAAATTTGAATTTCCTATTAGCCTTAAATTTCATCGTCCATGACGCTCAAAAAAGACATAAAAAACAGAAAGGATGTCAACAATCTAGTGACTCAATTTTATAAAAAGATAAGAAAGGATGATTTATTGGGTCCTATTTTTAATAAAGCCATAGCCGATTGGCCAATTCATTTAGAACACCTTACAGATTTTTGGGAAACGCAATTGTTTTTTGTGGCAAAATTCAAAGGAAATCCAATTCTGAAACACCAAGTGGTAGACGCTGAAAGCAACTATACCATTGAAGCATTACACTTTGGCGTTTGGCTGAACTATTGGTTTGAAACGCTTGATGCTCTTTTTGAAGGTGATCGTGCCGTTGTGGCCAAGAATCGAGCGCGAAATATGGGGAGTCATTTTTATTTAAAACTTTTTGAAGCACGTCCTAAAAGTTAGCCTTGTTTTATTTAATTTTATAGAACCAAATCTTAACGCATGAAATTATATGCCACCATCGAACGTTTTTATATTAGTAAATTCTATCTCCTAATCCCTGCTGCAATAATTATTTTAGCCTGTATTGGATCCTTTGTTGCTTATTATCTGACCAAGTCAGGTTTAGGAACCCTTAATTTTATCCAGCTTACAATATGTGTCGCTGCCTCTATGGGATATTTAGCTTCAGTATTGGGGCAAACACCTCGAAAAGTGACCTTTGGTTTTTTCTTTTATGGAATGTTAATTCAAATTGTTTTACTCATAATAAATTTGACTTTTTAATCCTAAAAAGGGGGTGCTATTTTTACACAAACCGTATCTTTGTTACTCATATGAAGCTGATTTTTGATGAAATACCCACTGTTTAAAATTCTTTTTTCCACCCGCCTTACTGCACTCCTTTTTATTTTATATCCGACGGCTATGGCCTTTGGAACTTTTATTGAAAGTTGGTACAGCACAGATACAGCCAAAATTTGGATTTATAATGCTTGGTGGTTTGAACTTTTGATGGTTTTTATGGCGATCAATTTCGTTGGAAACATTTTTAAATACAGATTATTTAGAAAAGAAAAATGGGCAGTTTTAATGATTCATCTTTCTTTTTTAATGATTTTATTGGGGGCTTTCGTAACCCGATACATCGGTTATGAAGGAATGATGCCTATCCGAGAAGGAGTAACTGAGAAACAGTTTTTGTCTGAAAAAACCTACCTCACCGTTTTTGTTGATGGCGAAATTGACGGGGAGCCAAGAAGAAAGAAGCTTGAAAGCGACTTACTTCTTTCTGAACATGTGGACAATGCCTTCCGATGGGAAAATGATTTTAATGGCCAAGATTTTAGTATTTCGTATGTTGACTTTTTAGAAAATGCAACGGAGGGTTTAGTTTTAGATGAGACCGGAGAGCGCTATTTAAAAATTGTTGAAGCGGGAGATGGGAATCGTCACGATCACTATCTGAAAGAAGGGGATATTGCCAATATTCATAACATATTATTTACACTCAATCGACCTCAAGAGGGAGCGATAAATATTCGATTAGAGAACGGTGTGTATACTATAAATTCTCCTTTTGCAGGGCAGTTTATGCGCATGGCGGATCAATTTCAAGGAACCATTGAAGCTGAGACAGATACTCCTTTGCAATTACGATCTTTATA
>JAURBX010000043.1 GCA_030828745.1 Flavobacteriaceae bacterium
ATGTTGTGTTAAATTATGATGTAAATGTTACCTTAATGTTACTAAACACGTGATGTATTAACAAAATACTTCTAACTAGTTAACAGACTATGACCCGCACATCAAACAATCGTCGTCCTCACCTTCTTTGGCTTGGGCTAGCATTTGTTTCAATTCTTGTGGAGAAAGTGGTTCCACAGGAACAGGGGCTTGTGCCTCCTTCCCTGCAGCAGTTGTCACAACCGCTCCAACAGTAGCTTCAACTTCAGGAACTTCCGCTTTAGATTTGGTGTCTAAAGTAAATTTGATCGCATCAACAGCGGATTTTGTTCGTAGATAATACATTCCTGTTTTGAGTCCTGATTTCCAGCCATAAAAATGCATGGAAGTCAATTTAGCCATCGTAGCTCCCTCCATAAACAAATTCAATGATTGAGATTGATCAATGAAATATCCACGTTGGCGTGACATATCAATGATATCTTTCATACTCATTTCCCAAACGGTCTTATATAATTCTTTTAAATCTTGAGGAATTGCCTCTATGCTTTGAACAGATCCGTTATTACGCATCAGCTCTTGTTTTATGTCTTCATTCCACAACCCACGATCTACAAGATCTTCTAAAAGGTGTTTATTGACTACAATAAATTCTCCAGAAAGTACACGTCTTGTATAGATATTGGACGTATAAGGTTCAAAACACTCATTATTCCCCAAAATTTGAGAGGTACTTGCCGTTGGCATAGGGGCCACTAAAAGTGAATTTCGAACGCCTTGCTTCTTAACCGTTTTGCGCAATTTACCCCAGTCCCATCGTCCGCTTAACTCTTCGTCTTTGATTCCCCAGAGATTGTGTTGGAATTCTCCCTTTGAAATAGGAGACCCTTTATAGGTTTCATACGGCCCCTCGTTTTTAGCTTCCTCAGAGGAAGCGGTTACAGCTGCAAAATAGAGTGTTTCAAAAATTTCTTGATTCAACTTCTTTGCCTCGTCTGAAGTAAAGGGTAAGCGAAGCATAATAAAGGTATCCGCTAATCCTTGAACTCCAAGTCCTACGGGGCGGTGTCTAAAGTTTGAATTTTGAGCCTCAATTACGGGATAATAGTTGCGATCAATAACACGGTTTAGATTTTTGGTCACTCGAACGGTAACATCATAAAGTGCTTGGTGGTCAAATGCTCCCTCTTTGACAAACATTGGCAATGCGATAGAGGCCAAGTTACATACAGCTACCTCATCGGGTGCTGTATATTCCATGATCTCAGTACATAAGTTTGATGAACGTATGGTCCCTAGATTTTTTTGGTTGGATTTTCTATTTGCTGCATCCTTGTACAGCATGTATGGCGTTCCTGTTTCAATTTGAGACTCTAGAATTTTCTCCCACAGATCACGTGCCTTTATTGTTCTTCTTCCACGTCCTTCCGATTCGTACTTGAGGTACATCGCATCAAACTCATCTCCGTGGACATTGTATAAGTCAGGACATTCGTTAGGACACATTAAGGTCCAGTCTGCATTTTCCTCTACTCGTTTCATGAATAAATCGGGAGTCCACATGGCATAAAATAAATCTCGCGCACGCATCTCTTCTTTTCCATGATTCTTTTTTAATTCTAAGAAATCAAAGATATCTGCATGCCAAGGTTCAACATAAATTGCAAAAGAACCTTTTCGCTTTCCTCCTCCTTGGTCTACATAACGTGCCGTATCATTAAAAACACGAAGCATGGGAACAATTCCGTTTGAAGTACCGTTGGTTCCCGCAATGTAAGAACCTGTTGCTCTCACGTTGTGAATAGAAAGTCCTATGCCTCCAGCAGATTGTGAAATTTTTGCTGTTTGTTTGAGTGTATCATAAATTCCATCAATACTATCATCCTTCATGGTCAATAGGAAACAAGATGACATTTGAGGTTTGGGAGTTCCTGAATTAAATAAAGTCGGAGTAGCATGGGTAAAGTAGCGTTTAGACATTAACTCGTAGGTCTCAAGTGCTGCCTCAATATCTTCGAGGTGTATCCCTATTGAAACCCGCATCAACATATGCTGAGGGCGCTCCGCTATAACTCCATTCAATTTCAATAAGTAAGAGCGCTCCAAGGTTTTAAATCCAAAAAAGTCATATCCAAAATCTCGGTTGTATATGATACTTGAATCTAGTTTGTCTGCATTTTTTTGAATAATATCGTGTACTTCATCCGAAAGTAAGGGTGCCTTTTTTCCTGTTCTGGGATTGACGTATAGATATAGGTCGGTCATGGTTTCTGAAAACGACTTCTTGGTGTTTTTATGTAAATTAGAAACCGAAATACGTGCAGCTAACTTTGCATAATCAGGATGAGTAGTCGTCATTGTTGCAGCAATTTCTGCTGCAAGATTGTCCAATTCAGAGGTTGTCACTCCATCATATAATCCTTCAATAACACGCATGGCGACACGAACTGGATCCACCAAGGGATTTAATCCATAATTCAGTTTGCGAATACGGGCGGTTATTTTATCGAACATGATGGGCTCTTTGCGACCATCTCTTTTAAGAACAAACATACTTTGAGATTTAAAAATTATTACATTCTTCTGATGCTTAGAAGAAAAATTGGTTTTGGTTTATTTTTGATTAAAAATCAGCGTCAAAACTGATTTTCGTTTCTTGATTTTCGTTATTTAAAACTCCAGCCTTTTGATATTCTCCAACGCGCTTTTCAAAGAAGTTTGTTTTTCCTTGTAGAGAAATCATATCCATAAAGTCAAAAGGGTTAGTCACGTTAAATTCTTTTTCCAGACCAAGCTCAGATAAAAGACGATCCGTTACAAACTCTAAATATTGAGTCATGAGTTTTGCATTCATCCCAATTAAACTGATCGGTAATGATTCGGTAATAAACTCACGTTCTATGTTCAAGGCATCTAAAAGAATTTCTCTAATGCGCGCTGGTGGTACTTTGTTGACCAGGTGATGGTTGTGAAGATGTACCGCAAAGTCACAGTGCACTCCCTCATCTCTTGAAATTAATTCATTTGAAAAGGTCAATCCGGGCATAAGGCCACGTTTTTTCAACCAGTAAATGGAACAAAAGGCTCCTGAAAAGAATATCCCCTCTACCGCTGCAAAAGCGATAAGACGTTCGGCAAAGGAGTCAGAGTCAATCCAACGTAAGGCCCAGTCTGCTTTCTTTTTGATTGCAGGAAAAACTTCGATTGCTTTAAAAAGTCTATCTTTTTCTACATCGTCTTTGACATAGGTGTCGATCAACAAAGAATAGGTTTCAGAATGAATGTTTTCCATCATGATCTGAAATCCGTAGAAAAACTTAGCCTCAGAATATTGCACTTCATTCACAAAATTCTCGGCAAGATTTTCATTTACAATCCCGTCTGACGCAGCAAAGAAAGCCAGAATATGCTTGATGAAGTATTTCTCATCAGCTGTTAATTTAGTGTTCCAATCGGTTAGGTCCTGATGTAAATCAATCTCTTCAGCAGTCCAAAAACTAGCCTCCATTTTTTTATACCACTCCCAAATATCGTGATGTTTGATCGGGAATATTACAAATCGGTTTTCATTTTCTTGGAGAATAGGTTCTACTGCTGCCATCTTGCTGTTGTATTATTTTAATTAAAAATTGTTTGATTCTGGTTTAACAAAGATTCGAAATTGTATCCAAAATTGAAAGGGTTACTTTTCCACAATGATGCTTAGTTTTTAACAAAATGATCCTTTTTCTCAACATTAACAGAAAAATACAAAAATTTCAACCTCTTGTAAACGAGTAGGTTACAAGTAAAAATCATTGGCAACCCCCTAAAACATTAAAACGTCATTAAGAGGTCTTTTTTGCGTATTGCTCGAGCGCATTGTACCAATCGATCCCAAATTTTCTTATCAGAGCTATTTTAACAAATTGGTAGACTGGAATTTTTAGAGCTTTTCCAAAATCACAAGCATCAGAACAAATAGACCAACTATGATAATTTACGGCAGTCATTTTATCGTAGTTTTGAATTCTAACGGGATAGAGGTGACACGAAATAGGTTTTTGAAAATCAATAACTCCTTTATTATGTGCTTTTTCAATCCCACATGAGGCAACCCCAGTATCTGAAAAAACAGTAAAGGCACATTCTTTTCCTTTAACCAACGGGGTTTCATAATCACCATCAATTCCTTTTACAAAAACACCCTGTGCTTGGATTGCGGCAATTCCTTTTTTATTTAAAAAAGGTTTAATTTTTGAATAATGCTGTTCCAAATAAGTCACCTCTTCCTTATCAAGTGGGGCTCCGGCTTCTCCCGCAACACAACATTCCCCTTTACATTTTGATATATTACACACAAAGTCTTCTGAAATAATATTGTCTGAAATAAGGGTGTTTTCTATTGCGAGCATGCCAACTATTTTAATGTAAAAATACACATTTAAAAATGCTTAATCTACAGAATGAATTTACATTTGCAAAAAAATATTACCCATGTTTGATCTTAAAGAAATTTTAACTGCTAGTCTTATTCTCTTTGCCGTTATTGACATCCTAGGCAGTGTGCCGTTAATTATTTCCCTACGAGAAAAAGTAGGGCATATTCAATCTGAAAAAGCTTCGATCATAGCGGCTTTAATTATGATCGGTTTTTTATTCTTAGGAGAAGAAATTTTAAAACTCATCGGAATTGACATTAACTCTTTTGCTGTGGCAGGTTCTTTAGTTATTTTATTTTTGGCTTTAGAAATGATTTTAGGAATTACACTTTTCCGAAATACAGCCCCTGAGACGGCATCTATTGTTCCCATTGCTTTTCCAATGATTGCAGGTGCAGGGACGATGACCTCCTTGCTTTCTTTGCGCGCTGAATTCGATGTTAGCAATATCATTATTGCCATTTTAATTAATATCCTTTTTGTTTACATCATTCTTAAATCTTCCAAACTTATTGAACGCATACTGGGAAAATCTGGAATTGTTATTATTCAAAAAGTTTTTGGAATCATTTTATTAGCGATTGCAGTAAAATTATTCACCTCTAATATCGGTCAACTGTTGTAAACGAATATCTTTGTGTTATGAAATTACTACTTCCTCTATTTATGATTTTAGCTTTAGCAGGCTGCATCTTCAATCTTACTCAAGTAAATTGGGCAGATCCATTGGTTGGTAAAAGTAGTGTAGCTGTAATTGGAGTAATGGCTTCTGCCAGTGCTTTTTTACTACTACTCATCTTGATGCTTTCCAAGCGTGTAGCCCAAAAACTTAAAAAGCGTTAAGACGCTCCAATTGCATCTAAAGCCTTTCGAATAAAGGGATCTTTTTGATTCACAATACGATTGTATAGATTTTCACCAAAAAGTTGAATCGCAATAAAGGCCTTTGCAGAGTTAAAAAAAATAGCTTCGTTTTTATTATTTATTTCAATCGGAAAGCTGTTTTCAGTACAATAAATTTTAAACGCCTCCATAAAATCCTCTTTGAAGGGTAAAGGCTCATTAAAAAACTGAGCGGCATTCTCAAAATTATATTTTTGAGGATTAGCATCCATTTCCAAAAAAATGAAATTGTTTAATACATTGGAGCGTAGGAAATAGTTGTTCCACATTTCGTCTGGGGACTCTTCGTTTGAGATGTATAAATCAGGGGAAATTCCCCCTCCTCCATACACCTTTCTTCCTTTTGGAGTGGTAAAAACCAAACTGTCGTTGATTGGGATTTGAGTTTCATCTCGCATCTCTCCTGTCTGGTATCGTTCTTGAACCTCAGCATAATAATCATCCTTAGAAGTGCTATCATACGGGCGCTGAATAGAACGCCCAGTGGGAGTATAATATCTTGCTGTAGTCAGTCGAATCTGATCTCCTCCACCCAAGGGCATTTGTTGTTGAACTAAACCTTTTCCAAAAGTTCTTCTTCCTATAATTAAACCTCGATCATTGTCCTGAATCGCTCCAGCAATTACTTCACTGGCCGATGCCGAATTTTCATCCACAAGGACATACAAACTTCCTTTTTCAAACAAACCTGTTGAAGAGGCAACTGTTCTTTCTCGAACCCCGTTGTTACTTTCAACAATAACAATGGGCTTTAGTTTACTCAAAAAATCATCCACAATTTGTTTTGCTGGCAACAAATATCCCCCCGGGTTTCCTCTTAAATCAAGAATTAAATGCTGCATCTTTTGATCAACTAGACTCGATAGTGCTTTACTAAACTCGCTAAAAGTCGTTTGTGAAAAACGATTGATTTTAACATAGCCTGTTTCGTCATTAATCATGTAGGAAGACGAAACACTTGGTAAAGGAACTCGACCTCGAGTAAAATTAAAGGTAAAAATAGAATCTAATTTTTTACGATAAACAGAAAGTTGAATGGGAGCAGCAGAACTTCCTTTAAGCTTAGAAACGATAGCAGTACTTGAAAGATTTTTTTGAAAGAGCGTGTCTTGATCTAACATCAAGATTCGATCACCAGACTTCAAACCTGCTTTTTCACTTGGTCCTCCCTCCAGAACACGAACCACAGCAATAGTGTCCTGAACCATAAAAAAGCTCACCCCTATTCCCATAAAATTTCCTTGCATACTCTCAGAAATTGATTGCTGCTGAACTGCTGGAATATAAACAGAATGAGGGTCTAATTCATCCACAATACCTTCAATTACAACCCCTACAAGACTATCGGTATTAATCTTATCTACGTAATCGTTGGTCAAATAAGAAACCAAAGAATTAAGTTTTTGAACACTTGGATTGGTAATGGAGCTTGGATTTGGAAGTCCGATTCTATGAGAACCAAACACATAACCAATGGCTACAGAGAGCAAAACAATCAAAATTAAAAAAAAGAAATTTGTTCTCATGCTACTGATTTATTGATTCGACATGATCCAGTTGAACACCTGCTTTTCTTAAAAAATCCAATCCTGTAGTATCTTTATATTCCTTTGCATAAACCACCCTGACGATACCTGATTGATGAATCAATTTACTACAATCTTTGCACGGAGATAGTGTAATATATAAGGTTGCTCCTTTACACGATTGAGTAGAAGCAGCAACTTTTAAGATGGCATTGGCTTCAGCATGAAGTACATACCATTTGGTATAATGCTCTTCATCTTCGCAAACATTCTCAAAACCAGAAGGAGTCCCATTATATCCATCCGAAATAATCATGCGATCTTTTACGATAAGTGCTCCTACTTTTTTTCTTTCACAATAGGATAGTTGCCCCCATGTGTTGGCCATCTTGAGATAGGCTTTGTCGTACTTTTCCTGTTTTCCTTTTACCATTGAAGCGAAGATACCAATTTAGCAATCAATCTTATTTTAAATTCGTTCAAAAATCATCGCAATTGCGAGGATAAAAATAAAACTCCCAACAGCAATTTCCCAAAGAGTCTTTGACATTTTAGGAATTTTTAAAACTAAATAACTCAAACACAATACCCCGATTACAATAGCAGCTTGAGCAAACTCAACGCCGATTGCAAAAGAAAATAGCGAAAGTCCAATAGCATCTTCTGGGATCAACATGCTAAAATAGCGACCAAAACCAAGCCCATGGACAATTCCAAAAACCAAGGTGACTATTGGAAAAAACAGCCCCTCTTTTGAAGCTTTACCAAGCTTTTTGGGCAATAAAAGTGAAGCCGCACTGATTGCGATGGTGATGGGAATCAATAATTCAATCCAATAACTTGAAAATGAAAAATCAATATAAAAATTCCCCACTAATGAGAAGGTATGACCTAGAGTAAATAGAGTAACCCATAACAGTAACCTCCTGCTTTCTTTAAAACCAAAAGGCATCGCAAGCGATACGATAAAATACAAATGATCGAGACCCTTCCAGTCTATCACATGCCAAAACCCCAAATCCAAATAAAACCAAAGTGTATCCACTATATCCCTCTTTCTTTTTGAATTTCCTCGTACGCCTTTTGGACTTCTTGAAATTTTTCTTGCGCTCCTTTAATAAGGGCAGGCTCTTTTGACTGCAACTTATCGGGATGGTATTTCTTTGCCATGCTTCGATAGGCTTTCTTTACTTCGGCGTCCGTTGCTGAAGGAGTGATTTCGAGAATACGGTAAGCGTTTCCAGTAGATTTAACAAACATCGCTTTGATACTGTCCAAATCGCTAGGACGTATTCCTAAAGCCGATGCAATTTGTCTAATTTTAGAAAGCTCCGATTGAGAAATACTCCCATCCGCATTGGCAACCCCCATCAAAAAATGAATGACTTGCAAACGGGTTTCATAACGGCTTTGAGAAATAAAAACTTGTGCCAGTTCCTCAATATTTTGTGCCTCCTTTTTTATCTGCTCATTAAAAGTCTCGAAGATTGAAGTTGACTTTTGCTGACCATAATTGGTGATAAAAAAATTGCGGACAAATTGAAGCTCCTGTGCCTTTACCTGACCATCCGCTTTGATTACAATAGCCGCAAAAGCAATAAGATTCAGCTGAAACTGTGCCGGTTCTGAACGCTGTGAAAATGTTTGAAAATTCACTCCAGAACCTTGAACTAATTTTTCCAAAAAACTTCCAGCAAAAAATCCGAAAATAGCTCCAGGAAAACGAAATAAATAATACCCAAAAAAGGCTGTCACCCATTTAATCATGCTGATGTTCAATTTTAATTTACAAATTTGACAAATAAAATCCGCGCTACAAAACATATTCATAAGACATTACTTTTATATCTTTGAAAAAAAAAATATGTATCCAGCAGAATTAGTTAAACCCATGAGAGAAGAGTTAACAAATATCGGTTTCGATGAATTGTTTACTCCCGAAGATGTTTCCAACGCACTAGCAAAATCAGGCACAACTTTGGTTGTCGTTAATTCCGTATGTGGATGTGCTGCTGCCAATGCGCGCCCTGGTGTTTTCTATTCATTACAAAATGAAAATACTCCCGAAAACTTAGTGACTGTTTTTGCAGGAGTGAATGCAGAAGCAACTAAAAGTGCAAGAGATATGATGGTTCCTTTTCCTCCTTCTTCTCCTAGCATTGCATTATTTAAAGATGGTGAATTAGTCCATATGGTGGAACGTCATCACATTGAAGGACGCCCTGCAGAAATGATTGCAGAAAATCTAAAAGCGGCATACAACGACCACTGCTAGATCGTCTAATTTAAATTTATTGGTTGCACCTAAATCATGAAAAAGTCATTCCGATATTTGATGAGTATTGTCTTCTATGGCTGCTTTGGTTTTTTCCTTTTGATTTTCCATGGAATCCAATGGGTTTGTTTTTATGGGCTAGGCTATAAAGCACACAAACACTCCATTGAGCTGTTGAATTTTTTATTACTGCGTTTTTTAAACCTATTGGGAACCCGAATTTCTTTTGACCACCCGCATCCTCTACCCTCAAACCGCTCAATTATTTTTGTTGTAAATCACCAAAGCACCTATGATATCCCCCCTCTTATTTGGTATCTGCGAAAACACCACCCTAAATTCATTAGCAAAAAAGAGTTAGGCAAAGGAATTCCTAGCGTTTCTTTTAATTTACGCCATGGAGGTGCACTATTGATTGATCGTAAAAATCCTAAAAAAGCAATTGAAGCCATTCAAAATTTTGGAAAGAGATTGAGCGAAAAAAAACACTCAGCGGTAATTTTTCCTGAAGGGACGCGCAGTCGAAACGGAAAAACAAAACCCTTTCAAAAAGCAGGTCTAATGTCGCTTCTACAACACATGCCTGATGCCCTTATTGTACCTATTTCAGTGGGGAATTCGTGGCGCTTTGCCGAACACAAATACTTTCCAATGCCCCTTGGTGTTCGCTTAAAACTAAAAGTCCACCCTGCTTTAGAGAATATCCCCGGCGAAAACGAAAAACTTCTACAAACCGTTGAAACAATTATAGGTATTGGAGTTGAAACACTGCAGCATCAAAACTAACTTCTCCGTTAACAAAAAAACAGTACCTTAAACCTTTAACTGACAGTTACACGCGACCTTTAAACATAAAACGCAATGAAATTACTCTCCAGAATCATCAAAATATTACTTTTAAGTATTGGGTTTTTGGTAATTCTCATTCTTTCACTTTATGGCCATCGAGACATCTCATTAGAGGAGTTAAAAGAGCAATATGCACCCTCTCCTTCTTCATTTCTTTCTGTTGATGGAATGGAAGTTCACTATCGGGACGAAGGTGACTCAAGGGATTCAATCCCAATTGTCCTAATTCACGGAACTGGGGCAAGTCTTCATACCTTTGACGAATGGTCGGCACAACTCAAGTCTAACTTTAGGGTAATCCGAATGGACCTCCCTGCCTACGGACTTACGGGACCTTTTCCGAATCGCGATTACTCCATAGATAATTATGTCCATTTTATCCGACAATTCTTGAGTGTGCATGGCATAGAAAAATGCATCCTTGGAGGTAATTCTCTTGGTGGAAATATTGCATGGAGATTTACAGCCAAATATCCCCAAATGGTGGATCAATTGATCTTAATAGATGCTGCAGGATATCCTAACCGTTCGAAGAGTGTCCCGTTGGCATTTAAAATTGCCCAGTTACCCATCCTTAGACATATTTTTACCTTCATTACCCCACGCTTTGTCGCAAAACAAAGTGTTGAAAATGTATATGAAGACAAAACAAAAGTTACCGACTCACTGGTGGATCGTTATTTTGAACTTACGCTTAGAGAAGGAAATCGCCAGGCTTTTATTGATCGATTTGATGCAAAAAAAGACACTAGCGCGTATCAAAAAATCAAATCGATCAAACAGAGAACTTTAGTACTTTGGGGAGATCAAGATAATCTCATTCCAAAGGAAAAAGCTCACCAATTCCATAACGACCTGCAAAATGATACCTTGGTAATTTTGAAAGGAGTTGGACATGTTCCAATGGAAGAAAACCCAGATCAAAGTTTAAAAGCAGTCATTTCATTTTTGAATAGCCCTTGAGAAAAGTATGAATCCCTTCAGAAGAGGATAAAAATGAAACGGGAATGTTATTTGAAATAAAATCCATCCACCCACCTTGTGTCCTATAAATTCAAACACTCGTCGGCAAAATAATCGTAAACGTAGTTCCTTTTTTTGGGGCAGACACAAAGGAAATTATTCCTCCGTGAGATTCAATAATATTTTTTACGATCCCCAAACCAAGTCCCATTCCAGAACTTTTTGTAGTAAATTTAGGCTCAAAAATTTTGTCGTTTAGCTTTGGAGAAATCCCACTTCCATTGTCCATAATAGTTATGGTAGTTTGATCCGGCTCGGCACTAATTTGTATCCCAATTTGAGGCGTCTTTTTAGGAGATACGGATTGGAGTGCATTTTGAATTAAATTCGTGATCACTCGAGTCCATTGAGTGCGATCCAGCTTTTGATAAATGTGGGCTTGATCCGAAGAGAAAACAATATACTCTTGCTGGAAAATAGTGACCGCCATTTTGGTTACCTCCACTAAATCACACTCCTTCATATTCGGCTTAGGTAAGCTTGCAAAGTTAGAAAAAGCCTCTGCCACTTCGCTCATGGTGTCTATTTGTTGTATCAAAAGATTGGAGAAATCATTTAATTTATTTTTACTATCTAAGTCATTGGGGTCATAATTGCGCTGAAAACTCTGAATGGTCAAACGCATAGGGGTCAATGGATTTTTAATTTCATGCGCTACTTGTCGTGCCATTTCTTGCCAGGCTTGTTCTCGTTCTGTCTTGGCAAGTTTGGCAACACTTTCCGATAAATCGTCAATCATAGTATTATATGAATTAACTAGACTATCAATTTCACGCGTTGCGTTTTTGAGATAAATCTTTTCATTCTTTTTTTGTAAACCCGTTTCTGCCATTCTTACCCTGATGGTTTCTAGAGATCGTGTTACATACTTGGACAAAAAATATGCAATAAAAATAACCCCAAAAAACAGCAAAATATAAATCTGATATAGGTTCTGTAAAAAAGAATTCAATTCGTTTTCAGAAAAGGAAATGTCCTCAAAATAAGGGAAAAATAAAATCCCATAGGGTCGGTTTCGACTATCTCTTAATAAACTGTAGGAGGCGTGAAATTTGTCAAGATCGGAATTGTATTGTTCCAAATAAACCCCTGATTGACTTTCAGAAATCTTATTCAATAAAGTTTGATCCAACTTGTAATCATTTGCGATAATCTCAAGGGGTGTATGGTATATTAAAAGGGGCGATCCGTCCAATTTAAAAAGAGAATACCTTATACTGTGAATGGTATTGATTTTTTCGAAATCTGCACTAAACTGATTCCAAACACTATCGGGCTTACTGAATAAATTATTTTTACTTACCAAATAATTAATATGTCGTTTAATTTGAGACTCTTTCCTGTCCAATCTCCCTAGGTGGTAATTTTCTCGTTGCGACTCATACTGAATGGATGTGGTTCCTAAAATAAGTACTCCAGAAACTAAAAGTATGACAATCATGACTACAAAAAGTCGAGTTCTAAATGAAAATTTTTCAGGAAGTTTAAAAGGTATTGCCATTACTCTTTTCTTGTTTTTTTATACAATCGTATTCCCAAAAAGAGAACAAATGCCAATCCTACCAGTCCAAGTAATCCCGTGATCCAATGAAAACTATCTTTTAAAACAACAAGAAATACAATAGCAAAAAGCAAGAGGGTTGCCCCTTCATTCCAGATGCGCATAAAATTACTACTGTGTGTAATTAAATCTTTTTGTAGTCTTTTAAAATACTGATGGGTTTTCAAATGGTACATTGCCAAAAGAAAGACCAAAGAAAGTTTCAAGTGCATCCAAGGCTGCATCAACCATGAAGGCATCAGAAACAATAGCCAAACAGCAAATAAAATTGCTAAAATAGCTGAAGGCCATGTAATGATATACCATAATCTCTTGGTCATCAATTTAAACTGAGGAATTAGGATGTCTGCTTCAACTTTTGTCTTTTTAGACGCCTCAATATGATAGATAAAAAGACGAGGCACATAAAACAAACCTGCAAACCAAGTGATCACAAAAATAAGATGTAATGCTTTGATGTAATTATAATACAAATTGCTCTATTTTAATGTTAAATAATCCAGCTTTAAGGCTGCAAAAGTTTTATTGAAAGATTCCAAATCTTCATTTACCAATTTGTTGTAATGTTCCATTTCTAAATTTATTTGACTTGAAAGCAACTCACTCACTACAATATCTTGATCTGTTGGAGGAAAATCGTTAGACATTACTAAGTTATTTATGTGTCCTAACTTATTAGTCAAACGGATTGGAAAATTAAGCGGATCTTGATTGCTCTTATTTTGCGTTTGATAGAGTGCTTTTTCAATTTCTGAAAATTCTTTTTTAAGGTCAGCAGCTATTTTAAGAATTTCTTTTGCTTCATTCAAACTTCCATAATTTGTTTCAAACGCATCTAATTTTTCATTAATGATTCTTATGTTTTTGATTGCTTGATGGGCTTCATCAAGTGTTTGATTTATGCTATTTACAAAATCAAATTGCCTTTGCATATCAGCAACAGTTACCTCAGCTCTCGGGTCAGGGAGAATGGTAAATGATTGTTCAATAACCAATTCATTTTTCTGTAAACTTACCAGATAGTTTCCGGGTACTGCTTTAGCACCAGACAAAGAGGCGCCCCATAAAATCATCCCATCAAGACGTTCTGCCCCTTTATAACGTGTATTCCACACAAATTGATTTCCACCCACTTTAAGGTCTAATTTATCCTTTTCAG
>JAURBX010000017.1 GCA_030828745.1 Flavobacteriaceae bacterium
ATAAGAAATAACTCCATCAACATTGTAATAGTTGTCAGAAGCTATTTGATCTCCATAAGCCGTTATTTTATTAACGCTAAAACGTGTTCCAAAAGAAAATCCAGCATCAATATATTTTTTCACACCAATTACACTTGGATAAGGAGTAGCGTTCCAATGGTCAAAATTTAAAAATTCTTCAAAAAGATCACCTGCAACACCAGTGGGAAATGTATCAACAGCATTAATACCGATAAAGAATTGCCAGGGATTGGTCTTATTTTGAGCATTAATGATAAAATTAAATAGGAGTGTAAAAGTGATTGCTAAAAAGTAGTTCTTTTTTTCACAAAATGAATTTGAGAATATTGCGTGTTTCATAAAGTTTGGTTCTTGGTTGAATTTGGGATTCAAATTTAGTTAGATAAAAACTTTATAAATATAAAAAATTATTTCTTAATCTATTTAATTATGCTCTTGAACAGAAATTTCATCATTGATGTAAACCAAGAGTTTTTCAACGGGTAAATATCCGAGAACTCGATAAATTTGAGCATATTTTTCAATTTGACGGCCATCTGCTTCTTTTGGCTTCCCAGTTTTATAATCAATGATAACAGCACTACCATCATGAAGTAAATTGACCCTATCAGGTCTAAGTGTCTCGCCATTAGGAACCAAAACATCTTTTTCACAAAAAACACGTTGATCTCTTTCAAAATATCTTGACAGCATCGGGTGTTCAATAATTTCTTTAATTGTATTACTTATTGATATCTGATTTTCCATTGGCAATTTATTCTTGTTAAATATTTTTTCTAACTCATCTTGAAGCATATCAGCATAGATCACTTTAGATAATATTTCATGAACCATGAGCCCTTGAATTTGAGCCAATCTAGTTTTAGTATTTGGTGTCAAGCTTGCAACAAGTCGTTTTTTCCAATGGCTAGAAACAGCTTGATCAATTTGAATCTTTTCAATTGTCACTCCTTTTAACTTTATTTTGTTTTGTCTGAAAACACCCCATTCAAAAGGTGATAAAGCGTCTAGTTTTTTACCATGTTGCTGAACAAAACTGTTGAATAAATCAGAATATGTAGAAGTTCTCACCGAAGAACTTTCTTGCGTAATAATATAGAGTTGTTCCTTCGCTCTGGTCAAGGCAACATATAAAACATTTACTGCATCCAGTTGTTGTGATAAAACATGTTTTGCATAAAGTGCCTTTCCCATCTCACCATACAATTCCATTTCTTTAGAAGCTGTTATCCAGCCCCACTGAACAGATGAAAGGGGTCCCTTCTGAAACGGAAACCATATTTTGTCTTTAAGATTTGGATGTAAAGCAGTGTCCATAAAAGGTAAAATTACTATGGGAAATTCAAGGCCTTTGGCTTGATGAATGGTCATAATATTTATTGCATTTGCCCCTGCTGGACTTGCAATTCTTAATTTATCTTCTTGTCGTTCCCAATATTTTAAATAGCTTGAAATGGTCTGTGATTGCATGGAAGAAAATTCAAAAACATCTTCCAAAAAAGCACTTAAAAAAGGATCACTCGGAGGTAATAAAGTGACAAATTGTTCCATAATGTATTCTGAGGCTTCTAAAACGGAACACTGCGCACTCTTTTTTAAAGAAAAATTAAATTTAATCTCTCCCCCTAGCGTTCTAAAAAAAGAGGCACTAGAAAGGTGAACATACGCTTGAATAAATGTGTGATATTCATGATTGGGAAGTAGAGAAGCATCCCAAAAAGCATCTAGAATAAGCTTATGTTGAACGGCATCATTAGGTTGAATGGAAAGCTTCAAAATAGCCAATACTAATTGAACTTTTTTGGAATGACCAACCACTAAGGACTCTGAAGAAAGAATAGCATACCCTTCCTGAATTAACCCTTCCCCAATCGCTGAAGCTTGTTCTCGTTTGCGAACCAATACAGCAATATCCCTTGCAGCATAATGACCCTCCATCGCTCGCTTTACAGCTGCCAAAGTTTTCATAACATAAAGTACATTATTGTCTTCCTTTAATCCTCCTTTTGGCAAAGCCTCAATACAAACATATCCCCCTTCTATTTGACTTTTTTGTTGACTTCCTTTGCCATATATGTCTTTAAAAACTTGTGCTTCTAACGATTCCGAAAGGGATATAAAGAAACTATTATTAAAACGAACTATGGCTTCTCCTGAACGATAATTCATTTCTAAATTTTCAACTTGAGCCTGAACTTGAAAAGGATTGTCGATTGTATTCAGTAAACTTATAAACTGTTGGATGTCTCCGCCTCTCCAACGATAAATAGCTTGTTTTGGATCTCCCACAATCAAAAGTGATCCTTGCTCCCCACTCAATGACTCACTCTCCAATGCATTTGAAATCAAAGGGACCAAATTAGACCATTGTAATTGTGAAGTATCTTGAAATTCATCTAAAAAATAATGCTGATAGCGTTCGCCCAAACGTTCATAAATAAAAGGAGCTGATGTATCTTGAACCAGTTTGCTTATTTTACTATTAAACTCTCCTAAAAGACGTACCTCCTTTTGGTTTTGAAGGGTGTCTAATCGTTCCTCAATTAATTGAAGTAAACTTCGAGGAGTCAAAGACTTCAGGGTTCGTTTTAAAAGTAAGAAAATTCCTACATGTTTTTTTACACTAATATAGGCCTCTACTAATTGCGGTTGGATTTGATCAATTTGCTCTTTTTTTAATGCAGCTAATCCTTTTTTATATAGGGGCTTTTCTCCGCGTAATTCTTGCTCTAATTGATTGGTGTATAGTTTAGAATATTCTCCTTTTTTAGCCTTTTGAAAATGCTTTGGTAACGTTCCTCTAATAAAGTCACCGGTCTCAAGTCCTTTTTCCTGAAGTAATGAAAGTGTTTCCTCGGCAATACTTACTATTTTATTTTCAGCATTTCTTTGCTCTTTTTGAAGAATGATTCGGTCTTCTTTATGTTCTGCTTGCGTTTTCTTCTTCAAGTCAGTTAACGGATAACGATCATTTTCATTCAATAAAATTGAAGCAAAATCATCCAGATCTTTTTGAATATTCCAGCTTTGTTCCTGAGTTACTTTGTCAATACTGAATTCGGTCAATACGTGGGTGAGGTATTCTTCTTTACCTACTTCGTCAATAATTGAATTTACTACCACCTCCAAAAGAGCTGTAGGATCAATTACAACTTCAAAGCTATAGGGTAATTGAAGTTCTTTGGAAAAGCTTCGAATAATTCTGTGCGTAAACTTATCTAGAGTAATGATATCAAAACTTCCGTATTCAAATAAAATTTGATGCAACATATACTCTGCTCTTCGGGCTAGTTCTCCAGAGTTGATATTCAATGCTTCACATAAATTTTGTTCAATTTTTTTAGCTTTTGGATCCTTTTTTGACAAATCAAGTAAAGTGGCTAATATCCTTTCTTTCATTTCATTAACGGCCTTGTTGGTGAACGTCAGAGCCAAAAGGTTTCGATAAGATTTGGTGTTTTCAGAACCCAAAAGCTGAATCAAATAACGCAATACCAAAGTATAGGTCTTCCCTGAACCTGCCGCAGCATTTATGATATGAAAACTTTTGTGATTCAAATTATATAAAAGAATAATAAAAGTAAGGCTTTTAAAAAGTTAAGCTCTTTTTAAAAAAAGAAATTTTAATTTTGTCTAAATCTTAAAAATAAAAAATTATGGCTTTTGAATTACCCACACTACCCTATGCGTACGATGCATTAGAACCCAATATTGATGCACGCACCATGGAAATACACCACAGCAAGCACCACAATGGTTATACCACAAACCTGAACAATGCAATTGCAGAGACCCCTTTGGCCGATCAATCCATTGAAGAAATTCTATCTGGATTGGATTTGAGTAACAAAGCAGTGCGAAATAATGGCGGTGGATATTACAACCACAGACTTTTTTGGAATATTATGTCTCCCAATGGAGGTGGGCTTCCTACAGGTGCCCTAGCGTCCGCTATTGATTCCGCTTTTGGTTCCTTTGAAAACTTTAAAACAGAATTTGCCAAAGCTGCAGCAACTCAATTTGGATCCGGTTGGGCATGGTTGTGTGTTCACTCAGATGGTGTGGTAAAAGTTTGTGCAACAGCTAACCAAGACAATCCGTTAATGCCAGGTATTGGTTGCGAAGGTTCTCCTATTTTAGGAATTGATGTTTGGGAACACGCTTACTATCTTAACTATCAAAACAGACGCCCAGATTATATTGAAGCTTTTTTTAATGTAATTGATTGGGGAAAAGTGAGTGAACTGTATGCTAAAGGAGTATAGTCTCATTTGAATTTGATATAAAATAAAAGGGAGGAATAAATTCCTCCCTTTTGCCCCAAATCTTACCATGAACTTAACCTACTTATGTTCAGGTGTTGTAAATGTAATTTTACTTTCCATGTAGAGGATCATTAATCGTTAAAATGTTTTTTTATCAGTTAAAGTGTGAAGCTCTTTAAAAAGTGTATAAAAATAAAAAGGAGGAATAAATTCCTCCTTTTTGCCCCAAATCTTACCATGAACTTAACCTACTTATGTTCTGGTTCTTCAAAGATGAAATAACTTATACATGACAAGGTATTAACTCGTTTAAGTGCGTTAATTATCGATAAAGAGATTAATACGCTCTTTCTTTATTTTTATCTACAAAATTGATAAACGCCTGATTTACCACTCGGCTCCCGCCAGCAGTAGGATAATCTCCTGTAAAATACCAATCTCCTAGATTATCAGGACAGGCTTTGTGTAATCCACTAACTTTCTGGAAAATTACCTCAATATCGGCTTGAATACTTTCATTTTTAAGAATCTGAGCGGTTTTTTCTGAAATCTCTTCATCGGAATAAGGGTCATAAATTGCTTTTACAAAATTAGGAGGGGAAACTATCTTGTCTAATTTACTTTGAATGCAATTTTCATAAACTGATTGTATTACTGCATCATAAGTTCCGTCGTCTTGATGTAATGCTAAAGCTGCCCTAAAAGCAATAAACTCTTCTAACCTTGCCATATCAATTCCATAACAGTCAGGATAACGAATTTGAGGAGCGCTTGAAACCACAACAATCTTCTTTGGTCCCAATCGATCCAACATCCGCAAGATACTTTTTTGAAGTGTTGTCCCTCTAACGATACTATCATCCACAATAACCAGGTTATCGGTTTTTTTAACGACACCATAAGTGATGTCATAGACATGTGCAACCAAATCATCTCTCCCTGAATCTTCTGTTATAAAGGTCCTTAACTTAGCGTCTTTTATGGCAATCTTTTCAATTCTAGGTTTTTGACCTAACATCTTGGTTAGTACCTCAATGTTTGGAGTTCCCTTTTTATTTAACTCATTCTTTAACTGTTCTCTAACATGATCTTGTACCGCACCTATCATTCCATAAAACGAGGTTTCGGCTGTATTCGGAATAAATGAAAAAACTGTGTTTTCAAGATCTCCCCCTATTGCCTTATGAACTAGTGGAAAAAGTGCACAGCCTAAATCCTTACGCTCTTGATAAATTGCGGCATCACTCCCTCTAGAAAAATAAATGCGCTCAAAAGAACATGCCTTTTTCTCTCTTGCCTCAAGGATTGTAGAAACATCAGACGCTCCGGATTTCTTGGTAATGAGTGCCTGTCCGGGTTCCAATTCTTTAATGCTATCAAAAGGAACATTAAAAACCGTTTGGATCACAGGTCGTTCTGAAGCAACAACAACAATTTCATCATCGTTATAATAATAGGCAGGTCTAATTCCGTTAGGATCCCGAATAACAAATGAATCTCCGTGTCCTAATAAGCCTGCCATTGCATAGCCACCATCCCAGTTTTTGGATGCCTTTCTTAGTATTTTTGCTATGTTTAATCGCTCTGCTATTAAAGGAGAAGCTTCCGCTTTTGTAAATCCCTCTTTTTTTAATTTTTTATAGATTTTTGCAACTGCGTCGTCTAAGAAATGTCCGATTTTTTCCATTACGGTTATGGTATCCGCTTTTTCTTTAGGATGCTGACCCAAATCAACTAAATTATCAAAGAGTTCGTTAACATTCGTTAGATTAAAATTACCTGCAACAATTAAGTTTCTATGCATCCAATTGTTTTGTCTTAAAAAAGGATGAACGCTTTCTATATTATTCTTACCAAAGGTTCCATAACGAACATGTCCCAACATTAACTCTCCAACATAAGGAACGGCTTGTTTTAATCTTTCAGGATGTAAAAGCAAATCTGGATCTAGATCAATTTGTTTCTGAACTCGATCGTTAATGGTTTTAAAAATATCTTGAATGGGTTGCTGCTCTGCGGAGCGTACTCTACTGATATATCGTTGCCCTTGAGACATGTCATATTTTATACTGGCAAAACCCGCTCCATCTTGACCTCTGTTGTGCTGCTTTTCCATCAGGAGGTACATCTTATTTATTCCATAAAGCGCACTACCATACTTTTCTTTATAAAATGATAAAGGTTTTTTTAGTTGTATTAGGGCAATTCCACACTCGTGCTTAATAGCGTCGCTCATGAGAAAATTTTGATGTTATGTTAATTCAATTTCAAATTCTGTTAATGATTTAAAGGCAATAATTCGTTCTCTAAGTAATGGAAGTGTTAATTCTTCCAAGGGCTTTGTTCCAAATTTTTGTACGGTAAATGAAGCCATGGCAGAACCCATTATGGTAGCTGTTTTCATTTCTTCAAAAGAGATCCGTCCACATTGAGAAAGATGACCTACAAATCCTCCAATAAAGCTATCTCCAGCACCTGTTGGATCAAAAACTTCTTCTAATGGTAATGCAGGAGCACAAAATATTTTATTGTTATGAAAAAGTAAAGCTCCATGCTCCCCTTTTTTTATAATTACGTAACTGGGACCCATAGCATGTAGTTTTTGTGCTGCTTCAACTAACGAATGGGTTTCCGTTATCATTCTTGCTTCCTCGTCGTTTATCGAAATGACATCTACTTTAGCAATGACTTCGTCTAGTTTTTCTCGATAGCTTTCTATCCAAAAATTCATCGTGTCTAGAACTACTAAGGCTGGCTTCTCCTCCATTTGATTCAAAACCTCGAGCTGTAAATTCGGATCTAAATTTCCTAAAAGAACAATACTCGAATCTTTAAAATACTCGGGAACAATAGGCTTAAATTTAGTTAGAACATTAAGTTGTGTATCCAACGTGGTTCTAGAATTAAGATCGTTGTGATATTTTCCACTCCAAAAAAACGTTTTTTCTCCAGGAATGGAAACCACTCCAGATAAATCTAAACCCCTATCCGTTAATAAATCAATATGTGCTTTTTCAAAATCGTCTCCAATTACAGAGACCAAACCGCATTGGGTATCAAATTGAGACGCTGCAAGACCTATATAAGTTGCGCAACCCCCTAATATTTTACCTGTTTTTCCAAAGGGAGTTTCGATTGCGTCATAAGCCATCGTGCCTACAACTAAAAGTTTTTTATTCATATGACAAAAGTAAAAAAGTCTGAGCTCCTTTTTCGAATTATCGCAAACATTTATTAAAGACTATAAACAATTGTTCTACCCTTTGGCTGTTTCTTTTTCAATCTGTTCATAAGCAACATCGGGAATTAAATTTTTCCCTTTGGCTGCAGAAACCGCTAATTGATCGCATCGCTCATTTTGAGGATGCTGATTGTGTCCTTTAATCCACTGAAAATGAACAGTGTGTTTTCTATAAATCATTAAAAAACGTTTCCACAAGTCACTGTTCTTTTTATCCTTAAATCCTTTTTTCTCCCACCCAAAAACCCATTTTTTCTCTACTGAATCGATCACATATTTAGAATCTGAATAAACAACAACCTCTAAAGGCTGCTTTTTCAAAAGTTCCAACCCTACAATTACCGCCAACAACTCCATCCTATTATTGGTTGTTCTTATGTAACCTTGAGAAAACTCTTTGACATAGGACATTCCAGCCCATTCTAAGCGAAGACCATAGCCTCCTGGGCCAGGATTTCCAAGAGAAGATCCATCCGTATAAAGATAAACGTCTTTAGATTTCATTTACATTATTATTTAACAGTGACGCTATGATTTTTGGAAAATGCTGTTGTTCCAAGCTGTGTATTTTAGCCGCTATATCAGATTCATTATCTTGATCGTAAAGGGACACCCTAGCCTGAAAAATAAAATTCCCCTTGTCATACTCTTCGTTTACATAATGAATGGTGATCCCTGTTTCTTTTTCATTATTTTCCTTTACGGCCCTATGCACATAATTACCATACATTCCTTTACCACCATATTTCGGTAAAAGGGCAGGATGTATATTAATGATTTTAGAAGGGAAGCTTCGAACCCAATCCGGTCCAATTTTCCATAAAAATCCAGCCAACACAATCAAATCGGGGCTTAAAGCTTTTATCTCCTCTAAAAGATTTCCATTGGTAAACTTAGTTCGGTCAAAAACAATTCCTTTCAGACCAAAAGACTCTATACGCTTTAAAACACCAGCTTTTGGGTTATTGGTAAAAACACCTAAAATTTCAATATTATCATCGTGTTCAAAAAAACGGCAAATATTTTCCACATTTGAACCATTTCCTGATGCCAATAAAATAATCTTTTTCAACATTTTTTTTCTTTTCACAAGCCTAAACAAAGGGATGCAGTGAGTTATTCTAACTTTGCCATCAAAATTAAACTTATTATTTAAGAGCAATCTAGCGTAATCCTCTAAAGTTTTATATTTTTGTTGACACTTTAATTAAAACTAATATTAATTATGTCAGACATTTCCTCAAGAGTAAAGGCAATCATAGTAGATAAACTAGGGGTTGACGAAAACGAAGTTGTTGCAGAAGCAAGCTTTACAAATGACTTAGGAGCCGACTCCTTAGACACAGTGGAATTGATCATGGAATTCGAAAAAGAATTTGATATCCAAATCCCAGACGACCAAGCAGAAAATATTGCAACTGTAGGTCAAGCGATCCAATTTATCGAACAAGCAGACTAAAGTAATGCCATGGAACCAAGACGTGTCGTAGTTACCGGATTGGGGGCACTTACGCCAATTGGAAATACCCTCTCAACATATTGGGAGGGTTTATTATCTGGTACCAGTGGGGCGGCTCCTATTACTTATTTTGATCCTACTCTATTCAAAACTCAATTTGCTTGTGAACTTAAGGGATTTGATCCTTTAGATCATTTTGATAGAAAAGAAGCAAGAAAATATGATCGCTTTGCTCAATACGCATTAGTTAGTGTAGCTGAAGCGTTGGAAGATGCAAAACTTCCAATTGAAACGATCGACAAAGACCGTGTAGGTGTAATTTGGGGAGCCGGTATTGGAGGACTAGAAACCTTTCAAAATGAAGTTCTCAATTTTGCAGCCTCAAATGAAAACCCTAGGTTTAATCCTTTCTTCATCCCAAAGATGATTGCAGATATTGCACCTGGGTTAATTTCAATAAAATACGGCTTTCGAGGGCCAAACTTTGCAACGGTATCTGCCTGCGCATCTGCCTCTAATGCAATGATAGATGCATTAAACTATATTCGTCTAGGCTATGCTGATGTCATGGTTACGGGGGGATCTGAAGCAGGTGTAACTAAAGCTGGAATCGGTGGCTTTAATGCTATGCATGCATTATCTAAACGAAATGATGACCCCAAAACAGCCTCACGCCCTTTTGACAAGGAACGAGATGGTTTTGTATTGGGAGAAGGTGCAGGAGCTTTGATTTTAGAGTCCTATGATCATGCGATTGCACGTGGAGCAACCATTTATGCTGAACTCGCTGGGGGAGGCTTGTCTGCAGATGCTTACCATATGACTGCTCCACATCCAGAAGGTTTGGGAGCGACCAAAGTGATGGAAAACTGTCTGAGAGATGCTAATGTACTTCCATCAGAGGTAGATGCAATAAACATGCATGGAACCTCAACTCCCCTTGGAGATATTGCAGAATCCAATGCTATTATTAAAGTATTCAAGGAGCATGCTTACGCTATGAATATTAATTCAACAAAATCCATGACGGGACACCTACTTGGCGCTGCTGGAGCTATTGAAGCTATTGCCTCTATTATGGCGATAAAACACAGTATTGTTCCACCTACCATAAATCATAAAACTCCAGACGAGAACATTGATTCAAAAATTAATTTCACCTTTGGAAAAGCACAAAAAAGAAATGTAGACATTGCCCTTTCCAACACTTTCGGTTTCGGGGGACATAATGCTTGTGTTTTATTTAAGAAAATGAACTAACTTGATGGTGTGAAAATTATTAATTACATACGAAATTCCCGAATGGCAACATCCGGGAATTTTTTTGTTTTACTACGAAAGAAGTTAAACATTAAAACCCGTAAAAAAGAGCTCTATCAAAAAGCCTTCACCCATAGCTCAGTTAATCTTAAAGATAAAGAAGGCAACACCATAAACTTTGAACGATTAGAGTTTTTAGGAGATGCCCTACTCAGTACAATAATTGCTGAATATCTATTCAAACTACATCCCCAAGCCAACGAAGGTGAATTAACCAAGCTTCGGGCTAAAATTGTAAGTCGGGCTCAACTCAATTCTATTGGAAAAGAAATGGGACTTATTCAGCTTGCTGATATTTCAAGTCATCATAAAACTTTTGGGGACAACATTCACGGAAATTTAATTGAGTCATTAATCGGTGCAATCTTTATTGATAAAGGATATAATAAGACAAAAGATTATGTTTTTAAATTCATGCTGAATCCCTACATTAATATGGATGAATTAAAAACCATGGTTTTAAGTTATAAAAGTCTCTTATTCGAATGGTCACAAAAACAAAGACATGAATTAGAGTTTAAAACTGAAAATGATGGCGGCTTAGATCCCAACATCAATTATACCTGTCAAATATATTTAGACAAAAAAATAATTGCTAAAGCACGCGCAGTTTCAAAGAAAAAAGCGGAAGAAAAAGCTGCAAAAATAGCAGTCAATATTCTCAAACCATTCAAAACCAATAAAAATGAGTAGAAAGGTATATCATCTGGAAATGGAAGAGGAACCGCTTGAAGATGAAATAATCGCTATTCATACCTCACTTGAAGCACATCAGCTTGCCTTTTTCCTAAACCAAAGAATAAGTGCCCGCTTTTGTAGAAGTAAAAAAGACCTTTACAATAAAAAAAAGAAGACCCCTTTTATTCATTTTGAATGGCAAAACAAAGATTATGACCTGAATTGTTCTCTGTTTTCCAATAAAAATATCACTGAAAAAAATGAACAGTCTTTAAATTCTACCTCATTATTTGACATCCCGCTCAGAAATGAAGTATCTTTAATCACTGAATTTAAAACCGCTGATTTTTTTATAAAATCTACAGATAAAAATACCATAGAAACCATTATCACCCAACTTAAAAATTGGTCAAATATTTCGCTAATCTATTTCATTCCTGTAGACAAAATTAAAACCCAACTAAACTTAATCTTTGATTAATGAATTTTATCAAAAAAACCAAAATTGTTGCAACCCTAGGGCCGGCATCATCCACAGAAGATGTTATTGAAAAAATGATCATGGAAGGCGTTAATGTTTTTCGAGTCAATTTCTCTCATGCCGACTATGAAGATGTTTCTGATCGTATTAAAATGATACGAAAGGTCGATAAAAAATTAAATACAAATACATCTATTTTAGCTGACCTTCAAGGTCCAAAGCTACGTGTTGGTAAAATGGAAGAAGGCGCTTTTGTAAATCCTGGTGATGAAGTCGTCTTTTTGACTGATGCGCCCTTTGTTGGAAATGCAAAAAAAGCTTATATGAACTATAAAAATTTTCCAAAAGACGTTTCTGCTGGAGAGCGTATTTTATTGGACGATGGTAAGCTGATTTTTGAAGTCACTGCAACTAATAAAGATAATCAAGTAGACGCAAAAGTTATCCAAGGAGGTCCTTTTAAGTCAAACAAAGGAGTTAATTTACCCAACACTAAAATTTCACTCCCCGCTTTAACGGAAAAAGACATAAAAGATGCTGAGTTTATATTCACTCAAGATGTGGATTGGATTGCACTTTCTTTTGTTCGGTTTAGCCAAGATTTAATTGATTTAAAAGAATTAATGGCAAAACATACGGATGAAAAAATCCCTATTATTGCTAAAATTGAAAAACCCGAAGCCATAGAAAATATTGATAAAATCATTGCTTACTGCGATGGTCTTATGGTGGCGCGAGGAGATTTAGGAGTAGAAGTTCCCGCACAAGAAGTTCCTCTAATACAAAAACGCTTAGTTCACTTGGCTAAAAAATCACGTATTCCAATTATCATTGCCACTCAAATGATGGAAACCATGATTGATAGCCTAACCCCTACAAGAGCTGAGGTAAATGATGTTGCCAATTCCGTAATGGATGGCGCTGACGCTGTTATGCTCTCTGGAGAAACCTCTGTAGGAGAATATCCAGTGGAAGTAATCCGAACCATGGCCAATATTCTAATATCTGTGGAAGGCTCTAATTTAATTCAGGTTCCTCAAGAGGCACCCACCATTCGAACTAAACGGTTTATTACGAAATCCATCTGCTATCATGCGGCCCATATTGCAAATGACATTGAAGCTAAAGCAATCTGTACACTAACAAATAGTGGATATACTGCATTTCAAATTTCTGCTTGGCGTCCTAGTGCACATGTATTGGTTTATACTTCGAACACACGAATATTGAATCGTCTTAATCTTTTATGGGGCGTTAAAACCTTTTATTACAATAACCTAAACAGTACCGATACGACCGTTGAGGAAATTAATAAAATGGCGCTTGACTTAGGCTATGTTGAAAAAGAAGATATGGTAGTTAATTTAACTGCAATGCCTATTGAAACGAAAGGAATGGTCAATACTCTTCGTGTTTCAACCATCTAAAAAGGTAAACTCAATTGTGTATTTTTAGTTTTAAGCTTGGGGTTAGAGACTGACTTTTTAGCCGTATTGAGATTGGACAATGAAATACCAATCAATCTAACAGAATTCAAAAGTTTTTCTTGATACAGTAATTTTTTTGCTTCATCAAAAATCAATTCCTTAGAAGATAAATAAAGGGAACCTGTTTTACTTCTTGTTTGTTGAACAAAATCACTATACTTTATTTTTAGCGTGATCGTTTTTCCTGCCACTTTATTTTTTTGAGTTCTTTTTTCTAATAATTCTGCGATAGATTCTAGTTTTTCTTCCAAAAAAACTTCGCTACTTAGATTTGTAGAAAAAGTTCGTTCTGCACCCACAGACTTTGGTATTCTATGCGGTTTTACTGGACTATTATGAATTCCTCTGACAACTTTAAAGTAATGTGTTCCTGCTTTTCCAAAATGTTGTTCTAAAAAAGCTTCCGTTTGGGACTTCAAATCCTTTCCAGTATAAATTCCCAAGCCATACATTTTGAGTTTAGTCTTGGATCCAATTCCATGAAATTTTTTTACATCCAATTGTTCCAGGAAAGGGAGCACTTCCTCGGGGGGAATTGTTTTCTGACCATTGGGTTTGTGCCAATCACTCGCAATTTTAGCCAAAAATTTATTGATTGAAATTCCAGCTGAAGCCGTTAGTCCTGTTTTGGAATAAATTTGTTTTCTTATTTCTTGAGCCACTATGCTTGCGGAGAGATATTCAGAAACATCTAAAAAAGCTTCATCCAAAGATAAGGGCTCGACCAAAGAGGTATACTCTAAAAACACAGAACGTACAATCTTCGAGATTTCTTTGTAACGATCAAATCGGGTGGGGGCAAAAATTAGATGAGGACATAATCTTTTAGCAATAACCCCACTCATCGCACTACGCACACCATATTTACGAGCTTCATAACTGGCTGCCGAAACCACACCTCGATCTCCACCCCCGCCTACAGCCAATGCCTTTCCTTGCCATTCAGGATGATCTAATTGCTCCACTGCGGCAAAAAAAGCATCCATGTCTACATGAATAATTTTTCGAGTTGAATCCAACCTTAGTTCCTCCTCCATCTCCCTAGGTGTTCGTACTATTTATTATCCTTTTGGTTAAAACTATACTCCCGTTGAACTTCGCAAATTCTTGTGGTAAATTGAGAATATGCTACCGCTTTCCCATATTCTTGTGCCATAAGGTGTTGGGTGTTTTCTTTCCATTCTTTGATAGCTTCTAAGGTTTCCCAATAACTAATGGTTACCCCTCTACCCGAATTTTCACGATAGGATTCCATTCCTAAAAACCCTTCAGCACACTGAACAAGTGCTAACATCTGATCTGAAAATTCATGGTATTTTAAATCTTCAAGTTGGGAACGTACAGTTGAGAAAATAACAGAATAATACTTGGCTTTCACTCGTCCTTATAAATTTTTACATTCAAACTCCCTACCGCATCCATATGTGCACGATACATTCCTGGAGTATTCATTTCCATAGCAACGTTCCCACGATGATCAATTCCAACAACTCCCCCATCACCTCCGAGACTACCCACTTTATCGTGAATTACTGTATGAGCAGCTTCCTGAATGCTAAGACCTTTGTATTCCATCAAGGCAGAGATATCGTGAGCCACCACTGAGCGAATAAAAAACTCTCCCCAACCTGTTGCAGAAATGGCACAAGTGGCATTGTTGGCATAAGTTCCCGCCCCAATAATCGGCGCATCTCCAATACGATTCCATTTTTTATTTGTCATTCCACCAGTCGAAGTTCCTGCCGCTAAATTTCCTTCTAAATCCAGAGCCACACAGCCTACAGTTCCATAGCGTTGTTGGGAAACATATTCTTTTTCCAAAGAGGATATTTTCTTTTCTTTTGCTTCTGCTTCTTTTACTCGCTTTAGTGAATTAATTCTTCGCTCAGTCAAAAAATATTCGGGCTCAACAATTTCCAGGCCTTGAGAAGCTGCAAAAGCATCTGCCCCAGCTCCAGAGAGCATAACGTGTGGAGAATCTTCCATTACCTTTATGGCTGCTGAAATGGGGTGCTTTATTGTTTTAACTCCAGAAATCGCTCCTGCATCTAGTGTTGCCCCATGCATAAAAGAAGCATCCAATTCAATCGTTTCATCTGCTGTAAGGACTGCTCCTTTTCCTGCATTAAATAGGGGGGAATTTTCCATTACATGAATGGTTTTTTCAACAGCTTCTTGACTACTTCCTCCATTTTTGAGGATGGAATGTCCTACTTGAATGGCTTCTGCCAAAACCTTGCGATAGGCTGCTTCCGTTTCTGAAGTCATATTAGCTCTTAAAATGGTCCCTGCACCCCCGTGAATAACAATTCCAAAAGTAGCTTCTTGACTCTCTGTTATTGTTTTAGCTTGCTGACAACTCAAACATAGAAACAATGAAAGTATTATTATTTTTTTCATGTGATAGAATTTTATTTTTAAATGTAAGTTATTTAAGCTGAAAATGAAACTTCGACCAAAATGAAGTATTTTTATAAAAAAATTAATCATGTACGCAGTATTAAAAACCATTCACTCCTATTGGGCTTATTTAGTTTTACTCATTTTAGTTATCGCCATTGTCAATGCCTTTATGGGTAAATCATCTGGGAAAGACTTTGGTGCTAAAGATCTTCGAATTAGTCTTTTTGGGCTTATTTTCTCTCATATCCAACTACTTATCGGTTTGATTCTTTATTTTGTCTCCCCTTGGTTTGACCAATGGTCAGAAATGGGAATGGGGGTTATGAAAAATGCTGAAACACGTTTGTATTTAGTTGAACATCCCATCACTAACATTTTAGCGATTGTTTTGATCACGATGGGTTGGTCTATGCATAAAAGACAAACCTTATCTGCAAAAAAGTTTTTAAGAATTGGGCTTTTTTACAGTTTAGGTTTACTCCTTTTATTGAGTCGAATTCCATGGAGTTCATGGTTATAAGCCATCGACAAACTCAAATCTAACAATGCTTAAAATTATTTCTCCAAAAATCAGTATTGCTGTGCTGGGTAGTGGCAGCTGGGCAACTGCTCTTGTTAAAATCTTAACAAACAGTAAAGTTCACGTCAATTGGTATGTTCGTGACCCTGAACAAGCCGAAAAAACTTCGGCTACTTCAAAAAATCCAAACTACCTCTCAGAGGTTCGATTTAAAGCCCGAAGAATTTCAGTGAGTAGTGATCTCAATGAAGTTGTTGCCAAATCTCAATGGCTTATATTGGCCGTTCCCTCGGCCTATTTAGGAAGTGAATTAAAAAAAATTACGCAGCCCATACACGACAAAATTATTGTTTCTGGGGTCAAGGGGTTTATTCCTGAATCACAACTTATCGTAGGAGAGCATTTACACCAACATTATGATCTCCCTTGGGAGCAATTTATTGTTATTGGTGGACCCTCGCATGCAGAAGAAATCGCCTTGGAACGCCTTTCTTACCTCACGCTAGCCTCAAGAAATAAAGAAAATGCTTCCCAATTACGTCAATTAATGCGGACTTCGTACTTACAAATAAAAGTTTCAAATTATGTCATTGGAATTGAATATGCTGCCACTTTAAAAAATGTATACGCCCTAGCTTCTGGAATTGCCCATGGTTTGGGTTATGGTGATAATTTTCAAAGTGTTTTAATTAGTAATTCCACTCGAGAAATGAATCGCTTTATCAAGAAAGTGAGTAAAAGTAAACGGAATATCAATCAATCCGCTTATTTGGGAGATCTATTGGTTACTGCCTATTCGCTCTTTAGTAGAAACAGACGTTTTGGAAATATGATTGGTAGAGGATATACCGTAAAAGGGGCTCAAATAGAAATGAGTATGGTGGCAGAAGACTATTATGCAAGTGAATCCGCTTATAAAGTAAGTAAATTATTAGGAATAAACACTTCCATTATTGATGCTGTTTACGGGATATTATATTTAAAGAAAAGTCCAAAAAAGATGTTCCTAAGACTTACTAAAAAATTGAGTTAGAGGGTTGCTTTAAACTGTTTTAAAAAGCGTACATCATTTTCAAAAAAGAGTCTAATGTCACTGATTTGATATAACAACATTGCAATTCGTTCAATTCCCATTCCAAAAGCAAAACCTGAATACTCATTAGGGTCAATGCCACAGTTTTCCAAAACGTTAGGGTCAACCATTCCACAGCCCATAATTTCAAGCCATCCTGTCCCCTTAGTAATTCGATAATCTGTTTCTGTCTCTAATCCCCAATAAATATCAACCTCAGCACTCGGCTCAGTAAAGGGAAAATAAGAAGGTCTTAAACGAATTTTAGAATTCCCAAATAAAGATTCTGTAAAATATTGTAAGGTTTGTTTTAAGTCTGCAAAAGACACATTTTTAGCAATGTATAATCCCTCTACTTGATGGAAAATGCAATGTGCTCTAGAAGAAATAGCTTCATTTCGAAATACACGCCCGGGAGAAATCGTTCGTATAGGAGGTTGGTTTCGTTCCATATAACGCACTTGAACCGATGAAGTGTGCGTGCGTAACAAAATATCTGGATCCGTTTGGATAAAAAAGGTATCCTGCATATCTCGAGCAGGGTGGTACTCCGGCAAATTTAAAGCTGTAAAATTATGCCAGTCATCTTCAATTTCAGGTCCTTCTGAAATGGTAAAACCAATCTGAGTAAAAATATCAATAATGCGATTTTTAACAACAGCTAGTGGATGTCGATTTCCTGTTTGTATGGGAAAAGGAGTTCGTGTTGGGTCACTAAGGATAGCTTTCACTCCCTTATTATTTAATTGAGATTGAAGCTCTTTTATTTTATCTGTTACTGCGGTCTTGAGCGTATTGAGCTCTTGTCCAAATGCCTTTTTTTCATCTGCAGGCACCTCTCTAAAGGCGGCAAATAGAGAATTAAGAATACCCTTTTTTCCAGCATAACTAATTCGAAATTCTTCAATAGCTTGAGCATCCTTGCTTGTAAAAGCGTTGACTTGCTCCAAATGTTCTTTTACACGATCAATCATGGTACAAAAATAAAGTAGTTTTATGAAATGACCCCCTGCTTTAGGAAGTAATCTACAATCGCACTTTTGATTAAAACACTTTGCTCTCCTGCTTTTAAGTGAGGTAAAGGCTCAACCAGTTCAAAATGAGGCCATCCATCTTCGTCTATAAAGTCAAAACGATAGTAGCCAAAGGGTTCTAAAATGGTGCAAACTCCAATGTGAATTAAATTCACATTATCTTCCTTTTTAAATCGTTGATGTGGCTTTCCGAACTCCTGAAGTCCAATCAGATACAGAACGCCTTCAACATCTAACGCTTCCCCATCAGAAAAGGTATCCGTTAAAAAAAGAATTAATTTATCCCAACGCTCTTTTAATTGCGGATCTCTCCCATTTTTTGCCATACACAAAGATACATTTTGGGTAGGATTATTTACTAATTATTTTTTCTTTTCAACTGTCCTTATCCCAAAAAAGTAGTCGTTTTATAAGCCTAAAATAGTACTTTAGTCTCATGAATGCATTTGATGTTGTAGTCGTAATCTTATTGGCCTACTCCCTTTTCCGTGGACTTAGCAAGGGCTTCATTATTGAGGTCTCAGGAATGATTGCCTTATTCTTTGGTATTATGGGTTCGTTTAAATTTTCTTCTTTAGTAGGAAATTACCTAACACTATACGTGGAATGGAGTCCAAAAATAATTCAAACCGTTAGCTTTATTCTACTTTTTATCGGAATCGTTTACGCCATTTCAATTTTAGCTAAAATGCTTACAAAAGCACTGAAAATTGTAGCTCTGGGTGGTCTCAATCGACTCTTGGGCGGGCTCTTTGGAATTATAAAATGGGGGATTATTTTGAGTGCATTAACCCTTGTTTTTAAAGAAATCAATTCCTTTATGACACTGATGTCTCCAACAATTTTAGACGAATCTATTACCTTCCCTATACTTGAAGAATTGGGTGCTTTTTTATTTGATTGGGTTATGCAAATAGAAACCCTTCAAGAACAACAAATCGTTGTGATTTAGTCTTTTAAACTTCGGAATTCGGCATTCTCTATCCATCCTTCAGAACCATTTGCAATCCTAATTTTGTTCCATTCATCAAGAGATTCGAGTAATTGAATCTTAGTTCCTTCGTGTAAGGTAAATTGAATTTCTCCTCTTTGGTTGGGTTCAGACCAGATATCTATTTTATTAGAGAAAAGAATCGCAAATTGAGTATTTTCTTGTTGTTGATTAATTGAAAAAGAGATGGCAAAACTACTCACAAATAGAAACAAGCATAGTAAAGAGATAAAAAAGTAGAATCGCTTCCATTCTGTTGCCTTTAAAAATAAATATGCTATGAAAACCACTACGAATAACCATATCCATAGTAGCGTAATCCTAGACCAAGTAGCAAGAGAAAATAGACTGAAAACACTTTGTTGAATTTGTGCTAACTGAGATTTAGGAATGGCCTCAATTGCATCTAGTGTCATATTTTGAGCAAAAGCGCCGTTGACGATGATATCCTCATTATCTGGATCTAATTGTTTTGCTTTTTCAAAATAATAAATACTCTCAGCAACTTTATTTAATCGATAATATGAATTCCCTAAATTGAAATATAAAGCAGCGCTGTGTTGTCCCATTTCAAGGGTCTGTTCGTAGAATGAAACTGCCTTTGTAAAGTCTCCTTCATTATAGGCTGTATTCCCATCTTCGAAGAGCTTTTCGGGAGAATTTTGCGCACTTACCGTCAAAAAATGGATCATAATAAACCCTACAAACAGGTTTCGAAATCGCCTTGAAAACAAATTAAAAATCATTTCTTTTCTCATAATTGTCGATCTATACTTGCAATAATACTACTTGCTTTTTCATAATCTCCTTTTATACTGACAGAAGAGCCAGGAGCGTATCGTGCCCGTTCACAATTTTCAATTACAGCCACAAAGTTTAAGGCTGTTTGTTGATTAACTTTTTTGTCTACTAATAGACGTTCAATTTTATCTTTACTTAACTCAGTAGTCTCAATTTTCAATTTAGCTTTTAAGTAATTATGTAACGCCCGTTCTAAAGCCTCATAAAAAAGAGCCTGATCGTGGAATGCTTTTTTCGCAGAACTTAAATATTTCCGTGCTAAACGTTGTGCTTCCCGTTGCTTTTTACTTCCACTATCCTCCGTTCTTTCCAGTACAAATCGTTTCAATAAATAAACAACTAATAAAAGAACTACAGGGAAGGTAAGAAGACCCAAAAAAAGAGTACTGTTCCAAAATGAAGCTGTTTTGATTGGGCTTAATTTGGTGTTTAAAAGAATAAAACGAAACGTAGTATCAGCGGTTTGAATGATTTGCTTTGGTGCATTTGTTATCTCTTTTTGTGAATCTGCGGCAATAGGCCCATCAAAAACATCTACCAATAAATCTTGTGACCGCACAGTCTTATAGCTTTTCGCTTTGGGATCAAAATATGAAAATTGTATCGATGGAATAGGATACTTTCCTTGGTATTGTGGGACAATCGTATAGGTGTCTTCTATCGTTCCCTCCATTCCTTTAAGCTTGATTTTTACATTTTCTTTGTGCTCAGGTTCATAAACTTCTAAGGTATTGGGGACGTTAATTTTAGGGAGATTAAATAATTTTAAATTTCCATTTCCTCTAACTTTTATTGTTGCTTGAAATGACTCCGTAGCCTTTAAAGCATCTTTCTCTAAAATAACATCAAAATCAAATTGACCTACAGCTCCAGTAAATCCTGCAGGTTGATTCTTCTCTGGCAAAGATTTAACATTAATTACTCTTCTACCCGCAGAAATAGTTTTTTGCCCTTGAGTAAGAACTCTTCTTCCAAAGAGATCACGTCGGTTACTGGGAACGCTCAAACTCAAATTAAGCGTTAAGGGTTCAATGTTGAGTTTTCCGGTTTTTTGGGGATAAAGCACTACTTTACGCCAAACCACCTCATTATAAGGCTCTCCTTTGTATACTCCTTTCGTGTTTACTCGTACTTGTCCAATTTTAATTAAATGACTCCAAAAATCACCATAGCTTGGAGATTCTAGTTCTTGAACATCCGAAATAGAAATAGGGTTTCTAAAATAGAGCTTGTAAACGACAGAGATTCCTTCATTCAAATAGGGGTTCGAATTTGAAATTTCAGCGACAAGTTTAATGTTTTCATCTGTGATATAATCAATATTGTTAGGGTCATTGGGTTTTTCTACGGCTTCAGTAACTTCTATACTAATGGGAGAAGTTTTATATACTTCCCCATTGATCGTTATTTGCGCTTGGTCTAAAGTGATTTTTCCTTTAAGCTTGGGTGTTAAAAAATAGGTGTAGGTTTTGGAAAAACTCTGTACCCCATTCACCCAAGACCGACTAACTGCCTGCTGAGGGCCACTTACCACTTGAAATCCTGTAAAAGGGGGAGGATTGAAGTTATCTCCGTTCTCATTCATCACAAAATCAACACGAAGACGCTCATTGAGTCCCAGACGTTTTTTACTCACTTTTGCATCAAAACTTACCTGCGCTTGCATTGAAAAAGTGCTCAATAAAAAGAGACTTACGAGTAATCGTGATGCTAAAATTCGAATCATAACTACCAATCTTTTTTACCTCTAACAGGTACTCCTTTTACTTTTTTGGCGTTTACTTTATCTTGAACTTTCTTTTCCTGATTGTTCATCGCATCCAAAAGACTTTGAACTTGCTGAGGAGATAATTGTCCTTGTCTTGGGGGTTGTTTCTTCTCTTCAGGCTTATTTTCTCCATCATTTGGTTTTTGATCTTTCTTCTGATCCCCCTCATTTTTAGGCTCACCTTCATCTTTGGACTCATCCCCTTCGTCTCCTTCTTTCTCTTTGTCCTGTTCGTCTTTATTTTCTTTATC
>JAURBX010000136.1 GCA_030828745.1 Flavobacteriaceae bacterium
CTTTTTCTTTAAAGTCTTCAATTCCGGTTAACAGGTTGATATGAGCTTCAATTGACAATGCAAGGGTTGTCTTAAAGGCATATTTTTCAAGTAAAACTTTTACTCTGTTATATTGATTTGTTTCAAAAACTAAATAATAGATGAAAGGAGAAGTAATCAAAAATCGGACATAAAAGTTTCCGTCGAATTTCAGTTTCGTAATATCCCAATCAACTGGATATAGCTGCAGGGTGAATAAAATAACTATAACTGAAAAAAGTCCTATTGTGGTGTAAAATAAATGAATTTGCCAACGATTAGATTCTGTTTCAAGCAATTTCCTTCTCTTATCAAATTCGCCACCCAATCCAGTACCCATAGCGATTTCGTATATTTTACGAATCTTTACAAGTGTTTCATCTGCTTCAGTATGCCAAGTTATTATTTCATTAAATGCCTTTTCACAATCAAGATGAAGCTTTGATATTTTTTGCTCTTTATCAAAAATCGTTTTTTCTGATTCTAATATATTCTTGGTTGATGCTTCAACTTTTAATGAATCTTCTTCAATCTTAATTCGTTTTTCAGTAACAGTTTTTTCTTGGTCAAGAATTTTGCTGTTAATTTTTCGAAGCGAAGATTCTATTAGCTTTAATTCGTTTAATTTCTTTCGAAAGTCAAAAGATAATTGATTAATTAAGTCAATTTGTTTACCATATTTAATTCTAACATTCTGAAGTTCTTTTTCAAAATTATTTCCTTGTTTTATTCTTGCATTTAGACCTTTGTTTGGGTCGTTAATTTTATCAACAAGAGGAGTATACTTTTTATTGTAAAAGTTGTTGACTGTGGTTAGTAATTTGCTGAGTCTATCACGATCATCTCTGATTTTGGTAATTGCTGAATTAGCATTGTCAGAAATCCTATTTATTTGAGGCAGTAATTTTTGGAAATCAGATTTAGCTTTTGTAGCAATAGAAAGTTGGGATAAGCTATCCTTTATAGAGCCTTTAACACCAGCCAGTTCAATCCGAATTTGTTCAACTAATTTTTCAGCTTCGTTTCTTCTTTCTTTTAATGTTTTCTGGTTTGACATATTTAGGTTCTAATATTTGCTAACTTGTAAATAAACGCACTGTTGCGTTTATATCCTTTATATATTATCTGTTTTATTCATCTTAAACCCCTGTTTTTCAACGTATTGACTCTCAATGATTGTGTCTAATGGACTTTTTATTTTTGCAAGAGATTTTTTGCTAATAGTCGTATAAATCTGTGTAGTTTTTATAGAGTTATGTCCTAATAACTCCTCCTTAGGGCAGATATCATTACCATTATCTAGAAAATGAATAGTATGAGGATGGCGTAAAGCGGGAGGCCTCACTTTCTTTTTAAGCTCAGCTGTTTTGAAATCGGAAGGATAGGTATGAACATAGGATATAAGCCGTAGGTTTTTCATGGGTATAGATTAGATAAAGGACATTGAATTCTAAATGTAACAAAAAAAACAGAGAATAAAAAAACCCGCTCTCTGGCGGGTTTGTCTTTTAGGAAAGGGGGAGTACTTAGCCTAAGATTTGTTTCACTAAATAATCTCCAACTTCTGTAGTAGAATTTCCTTTGGCATCGCCTTCTTTCAGATCTTCGGTTACGATCCCTTCCGCCAGAGAAAGATCGACCACACGGCGTATTTCAGCGCCTTCTTCGGTCAGGCCAAAGCTCATTTCAAAAAGCATGGCAGCAGAAAGTACGGTTGCTAGGGGGTTGGCGATACCTAATCCCGTTGCTTGTGGAAAAGATCCGTGTATGGGTTCATACAATGCATTTTCGGTGCCTACTGAAGCCGAGGGCATCAAGCCCATAGAACCTGAGATTACAGAAGCTTCATCCGTAAGTATGTCTCCAAAGAGGTTTTCGGTGATTAACACATCATAGCTATTGGGCCATTGTACCAATCGCATGGCTACGGCATCTACAAATTCGTAAGATACTTCCACTTCAGGATAGTCTTTTTCCATGGCTTGAACGGTTTCTCTCCACAGGCGAGAACTTTCCAAAACATTGGCTTTGTCTACACAACATAGTTTTTTAGAACGGGTCATTGCCAATTCAAACCCTTTGATTGCTAAACGTTGAATTTCTTCTCGGGTATAAGTACAGGTGTCAAAAGCAGTATTGCCTCCGTCTTTTCGTCCGCGTTCTCCAAAATAGATTCCTCCCGTTAATTCACGTAAAAAGACCAAATCTGTTCCTTCAATTCGTTCTCTCTTGAGCGGAGATTTATCCAGGAGAGAGGGGAAAGTGAAAGTGGGTCGTACATTCGCAAACAAACCTAATTTTTGACGCATTTTTAATAAGCCCTGTTCAGGACGTACTTTGGCCGATGGGTCATTGTCAAATCGAGGGTGACCTATGGCACCAAACAAGATGGCATCTGCGTCCAAACACACTTGGTGGGTTTCCTCAGGGTAGGGGTCACCTACAGCATCAATTGCAGCGGCTCCGGTTAGGGCAGGAGTCCATTCAAGGCTATGGTTAAATTTTTTGGCAATTGCATCAGAAACCTTTACGGCTTGATCAATTACTTCGGGTCCTATACCGTCTCCGGCTAAAAGGGCAATTTTTAAATGCATAGAAATTTAGTTTTGAATGATATTCAACATTTTTTCTGTGGCTTTTATGGCAGCAACCGTTTGGTCGGAATCCAAACCACGGGTGGTAAATTCTTTGGCGTCACTTTTCCAAGTGATTGTTGTTTCACAGAGTGCATCTGAGTTACTTCCGGGTGGAATACGCACAGCGTAATCAACTAGTTTAGGTAAATCAATATGTTGTGGGTGGTATATTTTTTGTAATGCATTCCAAAAGGCATCATATTGTCCGTCTCCCGAGGCATTTTGCTCGTAGTTCTTTCCGTTAATTTCGACAGAGACACTGGTAGTAGGACGTAAACCTTTAGAATGGGTCAATACATAGGATTTTATTTTTACCCGACTGGCTACATTATTCCCTAAAACATCAGAAATAATAAAGGGTAAATCTTCAGCCGTCATGCGTTCTTTCTTATCTCCCAGTTCAATAATGCGTTGGGTTACTTTTTTAAGTTCATCGTCGTTGAGGGTTAACCCCAATTCGTGTAAGTTTTTCTGAATATTGGCTTTTCCTGAGGTCTTACCCAAGGCATATTTTCTTTTTCTTCCAAATCGTTCTGGAAGAAGCGCATTGAAATATAGATTCTTTTTTGAATCTCCATCGGCATGAATTCCTGCCGTTTGTGTAAATACATTTTCACCTACAATGGGTTTATTGGCAGGGATACGAAACCCCGTCAAAGTAGCAACCAGCTGACTCACTTTAAAAAGCGAATCCTCATTGATGTTAATTTGAATTTCAGGTAAGAAATCATTAATCACAGCAACTACACTTGCTAAAGGAGCATTTCCAGCACGTTCTCCCATTCCATTGACTGTTAGGTGTAAACCACTAACTCCGGCTTTCACCGCTTCCATGGTGTTGGCAACACTTAAGTCATAATCGTTATGTCCATGAAAATCAAAATGCAGATTGGGATAACGGTCAATAATTGAATTCAAATAACTCTGGGTGAGTTCGGGAGTCAGTACTCCCAGGGTGTCAGGCAGTAATACCCGTTCGATCGGTTGCTCCGAGAGAAAATCTAAATAATCATAAACATAGGATTCCGAATGACGCATTCCATTGCTCCAATCCTCCAAATAAACATTGGTTTTAAAGCCTTTGTCTCCAGCTTGCTTTATGGTTTGCTGAATGTTATTAAAATGTTCAGCAGGTTTTTGCTTGAGTTGATATTTTAAATGATTTAAAGATCCCTTGGTCAATAAATTTTGAACGTAGGCTCCTGCATCTTGCATCCATTGTATGGAAGTGCCTCCATCTACAAAAGTAAGAACCTCTACTTTTTCAATAAAGTTATTTTGATGAGCCCAAGAAGTGATTTCTTTTACCGCTTTAAATTCTCCGTCCGAGACTCGGGCTGAGGCAATTTCGATACGATCTACTTTGAGTTCCTGAAGTAGTAGTTTGGCTAAAGTTAGTTTTTCAGAAGCTGAAAAGGAGACACCCGAGGTTTGTTCACCATCGCGCAATGTCGTATCCATGATTTCAAGCATTCTTTTTTTCATCCCAAGGTTTTCATTCTACAAAGGAGTGTTTTGAGCAAATCCCACAATCTCCGATTTCATATTACTCAAGTAGTCAATATCATCATAACCATTGAGCATATTGTCTTTCTTGTACGCATTGATTTCAAAAGATTCGGATGTTCCTGAAGAGGCAAGGAAGATGTTTTGTTTGTGCAAATCAACAGTTAATTCTGTAGCAGGATCGTTTTGAATGGATTCAAAAATTTCGGCTAAAAATTCAGCAGAAACTTGAACGGGAAGCACACCAATATTCAAACAATTGTTTCGAAAAATATCAGCAAAAAAGCTAGAAACGACACAGCGAAAGCCATAGTCATAAACTGCCCAAGCTGCGTGTTCACGGGAGGATCCCGAACCAAAGTTGTGTCCTCCCACAAGGATTTTTCCTTGATAAGTAGCATTGTTTAAAACAAAATCTACTTTGGGAGTGTCATCCTGATTGTAACGCCAATCGCGAAATAAATTGTCTCCAAATCCAACGCGTTCAGTAGCTTTTAAAAAACGGGCAGGAATAATTTGATCGGTATCTACATTCTCGATGGGAAGTGGAACCGCTGTAC
>JAURBX010000114.1 GCA_030828745.1 Flavobacteriaceae bacterium
GGGGCAAGGTATCCGTTTTCTTTCACATCAAACCCTAAAGGAGGTAATTCAACTCCCGTGGGTGGATCCAATTGAACTTTTTCCCCTTCTTGATTAATTAAAGAGTCTGTCATGGGGTTAAAATCTAACCTCCCCGAAATTGCAACTGCTGCCACCATCTCTGGAGAAGCTACAAAAGCGTGTGTATTTGGGTTTCCATCAGCTCGTTTTGAGAAGTTTCTATTAAACGAATGGATGATCGAATTCCGTTCTTGTTTATCAGCTCCTTCACGCGCCCATTGACCAATACAAGGACCACAAGCGTTGGTAAATATCTTAGCATTTAAATCTTCAAAAATGGATAATAATCCATCGCGTTCGGCGGTATATCGTACCTGCTCTGAACCTGGATTTATACCAAATTCTGCTTTAGTGATGAGTTTTTTGTCCACCGCTTGTTTTGCAATAGAGGCGGCTCTGGCTAGGTCTTCATAGGATGAGTTTGTACACGAACCTATTAATCCCCATTCAACCTGTAGAGGCCAGCCATTCTTTTTTGCTACTTTACTCATTTCTGAAACAGGCGTTGCTAAATCAGGAGTAAAGGGACCGTTTAAGTGAGGGGTTAAAGTAGATAAATCAATTTCAATTACCTGATCAAAATAGTTTTCAGGATCTGCATAAACCTCTGGGTCTGCTGTTAAATGTTCCTTAACCTCATTGGCAGCATCGGCTACATCATCTCTTCCGGTAGCTCTTAAATAGCGCTCCATAGACTCGTCATATCCAAAGGTAGAAGTCGTAGCGCCAACCTCAGCTCCCATATTACAAATGGTTCCTTTTCCGGTACAAGACATAGATTCTGCCCCATCCCCAAAATATTCTATAATCGCTCCAGTTCCCCCTTTGACAGTCAAGATACCTGCAACTTTTAGGATAACGTCTTTAGGAGCGGTCCAGCCATTTAATTTTCCTGTTAACTTAACACCAATCAGTTTGGGGAATTTCAACTCCCATGCCATATCAGCCATAACGTCCACAGCGTCTGCTCCTCCTACACCAATAGCTACCATTCCAAGTCCCCCTGCATTTACGGTATGAGAATCCGTACCGATCATCATTCCCCCCGGAAAAGCATAGTTTTCTAAAACAACTTGATGGATAATTCCTGCTCCTGGTTTCCAAAAACCAATTCCATATTTATTGGAGACAGACTCCAAAAAATTAAATACTTCTGCTGAAGTACTGTTGGCAGATTTCAAATCCTGAGCGGCACCTTCCTTGGCTTGGATTAAGTGATCACAATGAACTGTTGTGGGAACAGCAACTTTAGTTTTTCCAGATTGCATGAACTGCAACAAGGCCATTTGAGCTGTAGCATCTTGACATGCAATTCGATCAGGTGCAAAATCAACATAATCAGCCCCACGAGTAAATGCACGTTTTTCAGAAGTATTCCACAAATGCGAATAGAGGTTTTTTTCTGTTGCCGTTAACGGACGTCCTGTAAGTTTTCTTGCTTCAGCCACTCGCACAGCAAGGCGACTGTAAACTTGCTTAATCATGTCAATATCAAAAGCCATAGTACTGTTTTTTAATTTTGCACAAAACTATAAAATAAATAGATGGAAAAGGTCGAATAATTGAGGTTTTAGTAAGAATTTTAGAATTTAGTAAAGCAAAAAGTTTAAAATGTATTCATTCAGGAATTTGTACACTTAATTATGCCTATTTTAAAACTTACTTATAATGAAATGTTTAACAATTGCCCACTTAACTGAAGTACTTGTAATTCTGCTAGTTTTGCTTGATACTTTGCTAGAGTCCTTTGATTTTGAGCATTTCTCAAGTTAATTTGAGCCTGACGAAATTCGATTGCCGTAATGGATCCCAAATTATATTGTGCTTGAGACCGTTCAAAATTATAGGATCCTGTTTCTACCTGCTTTTCTTGAATGCTAAAAATCTGCTTAGCATTTTTAAAACTTTGTAATGCATTTGACAAATCACGATCAAAAGTGAGTTTGGTCTCCTCCGTTAGAATCTTTTGATTTTCCAATGCAATTTTCGCGTTTTGGACTCGGGTCATAGACCTTCCTCCGTCAAATAAATTCCAACTCAAATTGGCACCAAAGCTCATCGAAAAAGAATTGTTGTTAGATCCAGGAAAGAAGGCAGATGCTGGGCTTTTATTTAAATTCCATCCGTAAGAACCAACCAAACCAACGGTGGGTAGATATCCTGACTGACTTACTTTAATATCGTAGGAATTAATTTGTGTATTCTGTTTTTGTTTAAGCAAACTAACATTGTTCTCTGTCGCTTTTGAAAGCAGCTCTTCCAATTCAATCTCAGACACAAATTCAACCTGAGTTGACACAGCAAATTGGGTATCCATAGATTGACTAAGTAATAAATTTAAATCGCGCTTGGCGTTATCCAATTGTTGTGAAACTTCCAGTAAACTTATACTGTCATTGGTAACATCAACTTGGGCATTTAATACAGAAAGTTTATTGGATTGACCAAATTTAAATGCACTTTCAGCTCTAAGTTGACGTTCTTTAGATACTTCCAAAGCTTGCTTAAAAATTGATTTTGACTCTGTGAGTTGGGCTACATTAAAATATACACTATACAATTGGATAATAGTAAACTCAATCGTTTCCCGCAGTTGCAATTCACTCAAAGCATACTGCTCTCTTAATTTTTTATAGGTGAATTTTCTGCCCAAACCATCGAAAAGAGTATAGTTTAGGTTAACCCCACCATTATAGCGTTGTGATTCCTGATTGTCTAAGTTCAAATTTGGTCGTTGTGAACCATCTTCTGAAACTTGACCCGGAAATTCGATCTCTGCACTAGAAGAAGTATAGTTTGTCCCTCCATTTAGCGATACTGTTGGTAAAAATCCTGAATTGAAAATACTGCTATTATTTTCTGAAATTTCAAGATTATTTCTAGAGACTTGAATCCCAAAATTTTTCTCTAATGCAATTTCTAAAGCTTCTTCCTTTGAGAGAGGCTGTTGTCCAAAAAGCGGAATAAAGATTAGATTTAAAAAAATAAATAGTGTTATTAATCTCATTATTCTTCTGTCTTTAATGATTCTCCATCTGTAATTTTCTTGTTATCCTCCATTTCAATCAAGGCTCGCTCAACAGACTCTTTGGACGGAAACTCTCCCCCAATTAACCATTTAACATAAACCTTGATTTCATTATTTAAGGATAAGAAAATAGGCAGTACAATCAGCGTTAAAAGGGTGGCGAAGGCGATTCCATAAGAAACCGTAATGGCCATGGGTTTTAAAAATTGTGCTTGTCTACTTTTTTCTAAGATTAAAGGTGTTAATCCTGCCACTGTCGTTGCAGAGGTCAAAAATATCGCTCTAAATCTTGATTTTCCTGAGTCAAGAAGAGCTCGGTCAAAAGACAAGCCTTGTCTCAAATTATTATTGAACTTCCCAATCAACACAAGACCATCATTTACCATAATTCCAATCAGAGCAATCACTCCTAGAAGTGAAATGATATTTACTGGAAAACCGTGAGCCCAGTGTCCCCATGCTACTCCCGTAAAGCTTAATGGAATCAATAAGAACAATAAAACGGGTTGCGAAAAACTCCTGAACGTAAACGCAATCGTCATATAAATAAGAATTAAAATGGGAATCCCTGCAACATTTAGTGATGCTGCTAATTTATTGGCCTCTCGATTTTGACCTTCATAAGAGGCACTTACTGAAGGATATTTATTTTGAATGGCTGGGATAATATTGGTGCGTAGGTCAGTCATAATATCAGTAGCTGAAACTTCCTCTGCATTTTTTAAATCTGCGGATAATTGAATTTCCCTTCTGCCATCCAAATGATTGATTGAAACATCTCCTCTTTCTATGGTATAGTTTGCAATTTCTCTGAGGGGTACTAATTGTCCGTTGGGTAAATCAATTTTCATATCCTCTAGCTTTGTAATGGAAGAACGATCTTCTTTTTTATATCGGACCCATACACGAATCTCATCTTGGCCTCTTTGAAAACGTTGGGCTTGAACACCAAAAAATCCAGCCCTTACTCGAATCATAAGATATTGTAAATCAATGCCAAGAGGATAAGCATTTTGCTTGAGTTCAAGTCTAATTTCTTTTATTCCTGCAGGATCATTATCCGTTACATCTTTTAACAATTCATTGGTAAGTAAATTTTGCTTGAGTTCCTTTTTTGCGGACTTTAACTCACTAATATTATTAGATAAAAGAGAGACGGAAACGGGACTTCCTCCAAAATTTGTCCCAGAACCATAAACGACACTCTCCACTCCAATGATGGGGCCTACCAATTCGGCAATGCGAGAGGAAACTAGATTTGCCCTCACAGCATCTGGTCTCTGCTCGCCGGGAAGCAAATTAATCGCTAGTCTTGCGCGTGAAGAACCATTTCCAAGAGTTTTGATTGCATTGACAAAAAGCTTTTTGTCTGTTCCTTTTAAATACTTCTCAGTAAATTCAGCATCAACAATTTTAGATTTAGATTGAATCAAACTGATGATTGAATCCGTAATTTTTTCATTCGTTCCATTAGGCATTATCAAAGTAACTTGGATTCGATCACTTGCTATCGAAGGAAAAAATGCAGTTCGAATGATTCCCCCACCAAAAGAACCAAAAGTCAACATTAATACCCCTAAAAAAATCGATAAAACAAGTAGTCTATTTTTTAATGAAAAAGCCAAAATCGGAGCATATATCACATCCCGCATGGATTGCATAAATTTATCTCCAGCTTTATTAATTTCACGAAGTTTAGAGAACCCTTTTGCAATTAAGGTCTTCGGTTTATTTTTCTTTAAAACTAAAGCTTTAGAATTGGCCAAATGAGCCGGCAAGATAATAAGTGCTTCTATTAAAGAGATGACGAGTGTTAGTATTACAACTACCGAAACTTCTCCAAAAAATTCACCAATTCTACTGTCTAGGAATAAGAATAAAGAAAAGGCTAAAACCGTCGTTACAATTGCAGAAACAACTGGAGGTATAACCTCCATCACTCCGTCAATCGCAGCACGATAGGGACTCTTTCCTTTTTCGTATTGCTGATATATATTCTCAGCAATGACAATCCCATCATCCACCAAAATTCCAATAACAATAATCATCCCAAAAGTTGATAATACATTAATGGTTACTCCAAACAAGGGGGCAAAAATAAACATTCCCAAGAAAGAAACTGGGAGTCCAAAAGCGACCCAAAAAGCCAATCTTGAATTGAGAAAAATCGAAAGAAATAATAACACTAAAAGCATTCCCTGAAAGATATTTTCTATCAATAATTTATTTCGTTCCGTCAAAACAACGGACTGATCATTTAAAATTTGAAGCTTTAAATTTGAATTCTCAGTATTAAATTTTTCAATGTACTTTCTAACTGATTCCGCGGAAGAAATAACATCTTCTGAATTGGTAGAGTTGATTGTGATGTTTACAGAAATATTATCATCAATGAACGTTCTGTTGGGTGTTTCTGAGAATCTATCTTTTACTTCTGCAACATCTTTCAAATATATTTTAGTCCCATCAGCAAGAGCAAGCACCTCAATATTTGACAATTCATCTGCATAGTAAAATTTATTATTGGCACGAATTAAAAATTCTTCTGTGTCGGTCTTAACCTGACCTCCAGTTACAATAATATTCGATTTAGCTACCGCTTGAGCAATTGAATTAAAGCTTAATCCATACGCTATTAGCTTACTTTCATTGACTGCAATTTCTATTTCTTCTGCTGGATACCCTGTGACGTTGATTTGGGAAATTCCCTCAATTGCTCTGAGATCATTTTCAATCTGTCTTCCTATTTTTTTTAAATCTAAAAGAGGTACGTTTTCACCCTCTAATGCAAAGTTAATGGTTGAGCGAATCTCCTCCCTTTTGGAGACAACAAGCGGTTCCATACCCGA
>JAURBX010000087.1 GCA_030828745.1 Flavobacteriaceae bacterium
AGTTATAATTTCGTTTTGCAAGTGATTTTGCAATCTCAAGCCCAATTCCTGATGAAGCACCTGTAATTAATGCATATTTATTTTTCATAAATAAAAAATCAATTAATCATATTAGTGTAATATTCAAAAAAAAAACCGCCTTTTTCGACGGTTTAAATTCAAATTGGTATTTTAAAAATACTTAAGATAAAACACTCTAATATACTAATAATTTTGTGATTTTCAAAATCCTTCACGTTTAAACCTTAATTTATGAAGAAAATTCATTTTATTTAGACCCTCAAAAGCAAATATTAAAAAACTGACTTATATTTGAAAATAGTAAAGTTTCAAAAATGAAAGTTAAATTTATCTATACACTTTTTTTTATTTTTTTAATCTTTGAAGGAGCCGCTCAAACCATTTTATTTGACGAATTTTTTTTCGAAATGCCACTTGCGGAAGCCAAAAAAACTTTAAAAAAAAATCAAAAAAAATTAACTAATATTTCTTTTGGTACTCAAACATCTTATGCTGTTCGCAAAAAATCATTAGTCAGCAATAAAGGCGTTTTAATTAACATCAACCTTTGGAGTAAAAAAAACTTAACTCTTCAGCAGGCTGAAAAATACCTTTTAAATTCTAAAACTTATTTTGAATCCAAAGGTTATAAAACAGTTTATGCACAAGAAAACTGGTCAAAGCCCTTATTAGTAAAAAAAAACCTACCCTGCATCCGTTTTGTTGATCCAAATAAACAAACTGTGGTGGAAGTTGATCCTAGAGGTCAAGGAAGCATTCATACTATTTTTGTAACCTATTATAATTATGAGTGGTTTGTGAAAAAAGCAAGAGGGGAAAAATAGCTATAAATCAATATTGACTCCTAGCCCCAGTAACTCTCTAACTTGTAATTCCCCAATTAAATCGTCATCATAAAGTAAGTGCAAGATAAAGTTGCCAGAAACTTTATTATTCACTTTGAAACGAATGTTCATGTCCCACTCAAAATCAATATTTTTAGTCTTTTCTAAATAGTTGATATAAGTACTATACTTATTTTCCCAAATAATATTTTTCATGATTTCCTTTCTAAACAATCCACTAATAGACGCTCCAAAGAAAAACTTAGTTCCTTTTCCAGGGTCCACTCCAAAATATTTTTGCCCAGGAGATAAAGTGTCTGTATATTTTTCGGAAACAAACAAAATTCTTCCTGACACAGGCGAAAGGTTTAGCCATAAATCGTCTGACTTTTTATAATACCATCCCAAACTCAGTTGTACAAAAGCAGGTGACAAAAACTCTGATATTTGATCTCTCTTCTGAACTCCTTCCTCTGAATAAAAACGATACCCAGGAAAGAGTTGGGTTTTAACATTTAACAATCCTGAATAACTCCAAAATTGATTGATTTGTTTACCCACTAAAGAACCAATTTCAAAACGATCATCTGCTTTTTTAAAAAATTCACTCCCAGATATGTAGGTTGCCCCTATTGAAAGTAAAAGATTGGTATCCCAAACCAGCCCATTTCTAACGGAATAATTCAGATTATAATCCAAACCATACAAAACGGTTAATGCACTCTCCCCACCAGAAATCCAATTAGAAAAATAGGCCTGATTGAAGTTAAAACGAGTATTTCCATAAAACTTGTAGCGCTTTCCCTTTAATGTAGATTGAATAACAGCATCAAATGGAATATCTTCATCGTCAATTTCTTGAGCGTTTGAAAAATGAAAATTACAAAAAACAATACTGCATATCAATAGGTTTATTGCGAGTTGGAAATGATTCTTTTTATTCATTATAAATTTTTAAATTGGGGATTAATAGTTTAAAGAATAATTTAAAAGGTTAAATATAAAAAAGACCTTTTTATTTTATCGCTAATCAGAATAAAATACACTCCATGAAAATCCTTTTTATCTTATTGATCTCGGTTTTTTTTTCAATTCCATTTTGGAGTTTTTCACAAGTAAATTTAGCGCAAACTTCAATAGAACAAAAAGTCGACAGCCTTATTCAAAATGGCATTCAAAATAAAGCTTTTCCAGGGGCACAGGTTTTAATTTTCAAAAACGACACGATACGGCTTAATAAATCCTATGGCTATCAAACATATGATTCCCTTTTACCTGTTAAAAATAGTAATTTGTATGACCTTGCCTCAGTTACCAAAGTTCTGGCGAGTACACTTGCCTTTATGAAACTCTATGAACTCTACAACATTAACTTAGATGAAAAGGTTTCAAACTACTTTCCTGCATTAAAAAGGAGTAATAAGAAGAACTCGAGTTTTAAAGAGGTGTTGAGTCATAGCGCTGGATGGTCACCCTATATTGCTCATCAAAATACCGTGTTTAGAAAGAATGGGGCTTTCAAAAAGAGAACATTGAATTTAGAGCGAAATAGTAAGTATCCAACTCGAATCAGTGATTCGCTTTTTATTCATAAGAACTACACAAAAAAAATTATGCGCCGCATAAAGAGAACCAAAGTTGGAGCCCTCGGCGAGTATTTATATTCTGGTCTTTGGTTTTTTTTATTACCAAAACTAACTCAACAGTTAAGTGGTATTTCCTTTAATGCCTTTTTAAACACTCACTTTTACTCTCCGCTAGGATTAAAACGGCTCACTTTTTTACCCGCCAATCAATTTCCTGTAAGTGAAATTATTCCCACAGAGATAGATTTACATTTTAGAAAACAATTGGTTCAAGGGTGGGTTCATGATGAGGCAGCTGCCATGATGGGTGGAATTTCTGGAAATGCAGGTTTATTTGCAAATGCGAGTTCCATAGCGCCATTATTACAACTCTTTTTGCAGAAGGGGTCTATTAATGGAATGCCATTATTAAAGCCTCAAACGCTCGAAACTTTTACGCGTAGAACGTATCCTGAAAGTAAAAACAGAAGAGGCTTGGGATTTGACAAACCTACCCTTGAAATTGAGGACACCTACCCGTCCAAATTGGTTAGTCCTGAAAGTTATGGCCACAGCGGATTTACGGGTACTTTTATTTGGGTAGATCCGATTGACAAGAGTTTTATTGTTTTTTTGAGCAATCGTGTTTATCCTTCAAGAGATCAGCGGGGGCTTTATAAATTAGAAATTAGAGAAAAACTATTAGACATCACGATTGAAAATTAAAATCATCCTTCTTTCTCTTATTTTTAGTTACGGAATTTCGGCACAAGAAATTCCCGAAGGCTTTGTTTATTTAAAAGAAATTATTCCAAATCTTGTTGTTGATTTACGCTATGCTTCTTCTGAAAATTTTACCGGTAAAGTTGTTTCGGGTTATACTTTTCATCAGGCAATCGGAACGAAAGCCCTAGCAATCGCTTTAAAAAAAGTACAAGACCAACTAAAGTCAAGCGGTTTGGGATTGAAAGTGTTTGACGCCTATCGTCCCCAACGTGCTGTCAATGCTTTTATGTTGTGGACAACATTTCCATTAGACACTTTAAAAAAGCAAGAATACTACCCCAAATTAAAGAAAGATCATCTTTTTGATTTGGGATATATTGCTGAAAAAAGTGGACATACTCGTGGAAGTACGGTTGATCTAACCCTGATTTATCTTACAGGAGAAAACAAAGGTAAAGAACTTGATATGGGTGGAAAATGGGATTTTTTCGGACCTCGCTCCCATATTACTTTTCAAAAGATTAACTCCAATCAATTTCGAAATCGTCAACTTCTAAGAAGCATTATGATGAAACATAAGTTCAATCCCTATGATAAAGAATGGTGGCATTTTAGTCTTATAAATGAACCCTTCCCTAATACTTATTTTGATTTCATCATCCCAAATTAAGGCATAAATGCTGATGGAAATTTTGTTAAATCTACATCCCATAACACGGGTAAAAGAGAATATACCATTATCGTAATTATTAGGATGGAAAAAAAGTTGAGCACTACCCCTTTGGAAACCATATCGGGAATACTTAAATATCCAGAACCAAAAACAATTGCATTTGGAGGGGTTGCAACAGGGAGCATGAAGGCACACGAAGCCGCAACAACAGCCCCTACCATTAGGCCGAAAGGATGTACTCCAACCTCAAGTGCTAAGGGTGCCAGTACGGGAAGTAACATGGCTGTAGTCGCTACATTAGAGGTTATCTCCGTTAAAAAATTCACGGCGATGACCAAGAAAAGGATAAGCAGAATCAAAGGAAGACCTCCAAAGCCAGTCATTAACTCTCCTAGCCAAATAGCTAAACCACTAACTTCAAAGGCTTTGGCTAATGCCATTCCGCCTCCAAAAAGTATGATAATACCCCAAGGTAAATTGATTGTGTCTTTCCAAGAAATTATGGCTTCCCTTTTCTTTTTTGTAGGAAGTACAAAAAGTAATAATCCAAATGTAATCGCAATAATGGTGTCATCCAGGGCGGGGAAAATAGGTTGCAATATAAAAGAGCGACTAATCCATGAAAAAGCTGCCATAACAAAAACAAAAGCTACCCAACGCTCTTCATATGAAATAGGGCCTAATTCTTTTTTTAGGCGTTTAATTTCATCGAGCCCGCCGGGAAATTCAGTTTGCTTGAATTTAAAAGCATAACGAGTTAAATACATCCAACAAAAAACTAAAAGCATTATTGAAATAGGAAAACCAAATAAAAACCATTTTAAAAAATCAATCTCAACACCATAGGTTTCTGCTATAACTCCCGCCAAAACTAAGTTAGGAGGAGTTCCTATCAAAGTGGCAATTCCACCAATGGAGGCGCTGTAGGCAATGGAAAGCATCAATGCCTTTCCAAAAATTTTATTTTCATCTTCTTCCGTAGCGGGATTGTCTTTCAATTGCTTAATTATGGCAATTCCAATGGGGAGCATCATTACTGCAGTTGCCGTGTTGGAAATCCACATGGATAAAAAGGCAGTAGCAAGCATAAAACCTAAAATGATCTTTCGAACATCAGAACCAATAAAAGCAATAATATGAAGTGCTATTCTTTTGTGTAAATTCCATTTTTCGATTCCTATGGCAATTAAGAACCCCCCCAGATAGAGAAAAACATATTTGTGCCCAAAAGCTGCTGTAGTTGTGGATAATTCCATTCCTCCGGACAAGGGAAACAAAACGATAGGAAGCAGGGCTGAGGCTGCAATAGGAACTGCCTCCGTAATCCACCAAATAGCAATCCAAAAAGTGGTCGCTAAAACAGCTTGACCTTGATTTGATAATCCCTCAAAAGAACCAAAAAAAAAGATCAAAACGAATACAACGGGTCCAAAGACTAGGCCTATTTTTTTTTGCATATCTTTTTATTCAGAAGCTGAAGTATGATCGGAAATAATGAGCCATTGATCTTCGATTTTCACCCAAGTAAGTGTAAAAAATCCACTACTATCTGCGATCTCTCTAGTTAGATAAAATTTTCCTTGTAATTGAGCTACAGTTGGACTTAAGGAAATCAAATTTAGCACATCGAAGGCTAAAGAACCCATCAATAAACGAGAGGAGTAATTTTTTTTATAACGTTCTTTTGTCGCATTCCATCCATAGATGGGACCCGAAGAACCCGAAAAAACCAATTGATCGGACTTTAAATACCCTTCCATAAAGGCGTCAATATCTCCTTTATTCCAATCCTCTTGTTGTTTAAAAAGGATAGAAACTATGGCTAAGGAATCTGACTTTTCAGCTATTTTTTGAGCAGTTAATTGAATTGAAAATACAAATGTAAAACCCCATACTATCCAAAACTTTCTCATCTACTTTAATGTTGGGTATTCAATATTAAGTTGCTCTAAATAGGTGTCGTATTTCGTTTCATCAAAATAAAACTTTTCAAGTTGCGGTCTGAATTGCTTCATGATAGCCTCGTTCAAATAAATCGGTGGAGGATCTTTTGCTGTAATCATCGGTTTGTATTCTGTGTCTTTACTTTGAACCTTTTCAAAATATTCCTTTGCACTGGATAGAAGTGCTGGTTTGGTCAGAAAATCGATGACCGTTGTTGCTACTACCTTCGCTCCTGCGGTGGCCCCCTTGTGCGCTATAGGTGTAGCCATAGCAATAGCGTTAGACCAGTGATGTCCTTGAAGTCCGGGAATATTTGATGGGAAACGCAAAGTGACGGTAGGGATCGTCCAAGAGATATCTCCGATATCATCTGAGCCTCCACTTTTTGGGATTTTTAGAGGCTTACCTATACCCGATAATTCGGTAGCTAAACCCTCCTCATTTTTAGAATTCACTTTTTTCTGTACGGCTTTTGCTAATTGCTGATCCGCTTCAGACCATTGTGGAAGTCCAACTTTTTCAATATTCAGATCCATCGTTTCGGCAATTACTTTATTGAAATGTCTAGGCCAAGCCGTTCCAAGAACTTTTGAGCTTACTTTTGTATCGGTCATCAATGCTGCCCCGGCCGCAATATTATTTCCATCATTGTACATCTTCATAATTCCTTCATAGGTAATATCTCTAAAATAATACCAAATCGATGCTTTTGAAGGAACTACATTGGGTTGATCTCCGGCGTCCGTAAAAATAGAATGTGACCGTTTCAATGGATGTAAATGTTCTCGTTTGTAATTCCAACCTACATTCATTAGCTCTGCGGCGTCTAGAGCACTTCGACCCCTCCAAGGAGAGCCCGCTGAATGCGCCGCTTCTCCATCAAAGGTGTATTCTACCGAAATCAAACCTGTTCCCGTTGCTTGTCCATAAGAAACCGATAGATTACTGCTCACATGAGTGAAAATACACATATCAATTTTATCAAAATAACCGTCCCTAACATACCATGCTTTTGAGGCAACTAACTCTTCAGCAATTCCAGGCCAAACTACCAAGGTTCCAACCATATCATTGGATTTCATTTGTTCTTGTAGGGTTAATGCAGCTGTGATAATAACAGGGATACCCGAATTGTGCCCCTCACCGTGACCGGGGGCTCCCTCAACCATGGGCTTATGAAAAGTAACTCCTGGGTATTGCGAGGCTTTGGGTATACAATCTACATCACTTCCAAGTGCAATAACAGGACCTTCGCCATGGCTCCAACGTGCCATCCAAGCCGTTGGAATTCCTGAAATACCTTTCTCAATTGTAAAACCAGCCTCCTCTAAAACACCCGTTAGATAGGCTGAGGATTCATACTCTTGAAATCCCAATTCAGCAAAACTGAATACTTTGTCAATCATGACTTGGGTGTTCTTATGCCGGTCTTCTACCTTTTTTAATGTTGCGCTTTTTATTTGTTGTATTTGTCTTTTTGAAAATTTTTGCTGAGCCTGAAGTGTCGTGAGGGGCAAGAAAAGTAAAAAGATTAATTTTATAGAGGCTGATTTAAACTTTGACATAATACTTTTATTTTTAACTAAAATACAAATTAATTGAATCCCTATTCTTTTATTATTAAATCTACTCTTTTAATCTTCCTCTTCGGTTTTTGTGGCTTAGTATTGAGTTGCTCAAAAAAAATAGACGCATTGTTTTTAATCGAAAAAAGTATTGCTGCACTCGGTGGATTAGACGCATGGAATAATGTAGCCAAAATCGACTACCTTAAAACAACTGTATATTATTATCCCAACGGGGAAATTGAGCAGAAAAGCACAAAAAAAATAACGCATTCATTTAATCCTAAGAGCACTCAAATAGAATGGGAAGAATTTGGCATCCCCTACCAATCAATCACTGATAAAAATAAAATACAATTATTCAAAGGAAAAGTGGAAGTTTTGGACTCACTTAAATTAGAACAAGCTCGTCAAGAGGCCAATGCTGC
>JAURBX010000131.1 GCA_030828745.1 Flavobacteriaceae bacterium
AGAGGGTGGTTTCATGAATTGGTAATTTACCGCTTTTCAAGTTGTTTTTTCAAATGATCAATTTCATCTTGCTGTGTTATAAGTGCTTTTACTAATACTGGAATAAGCCTAATGTAATCGATATTTTTATGTTTTTCTTTGTCGTTGAGTGTTATAACGAGTTCAGGAAAAATCTTTTCAAATTCATCAGCCATAAACCCAAATCGCTTTTTAGATGGAATTGTTTTTAATTCATATTGATAAGTTTTTATTCTTTTGAGGGTTTCAATCCCATGTTTTAATTTGGAAGAATTTGTTTTTACTCTTTTATCCGAAATAACTGTAAATCCAGGACCAGTCCAAACTCCACTGACTTGAGTAGTTCCATTTTTTAGCATGACCAATGCATTTGATCTGTTTGCTGTTGAACTTCCGGTTCCATTTCCAATTACAAAGAGACGATCTAAGGGATTCCAATCTCTTGTCCCGCCAAGGCTGGTCACCCTTGTGTTATAACTTCCAATGACGGTTTCCGTTCTACTGCTTGCCTCGGTTCCTTGACCAAAAGTAGTCGTATACCATGCCGAAGCTTCGGTGCTTATTCCAAACGCAGTAGCATTGAACCCAGAGGCGATTGTGTTTCTCCCCATAGCGACAGAGTAGGTGCCAAGATTTGATGTATCCCACTGATCACTTTGAGCAACGCCTGCTCTAAAAGCTCCCTTTGTTTTAGAGAAAAAGAGGCGCTTATTGTCTTGTGTTGTGGAGGAATCATTTTCCAAGCGATCACTTCCAAATACAAAGTTTTCATTCATCCAATCCCCATCCCGATTGGAAATGACTCCAGCATTCTTACTGAAAGGACTTTTTTTAGTTTCTACTTTGATTACATTAGAGGCGGTCAATGAAAATTCTAAAGAACCACTAGTGGTCCATTGGACGGTATTTCCGTTGCTTATTTCAAGGGCTAAGGTTTGCGAATTGACTCGAGTTAAATTTAATTGCTGTTCATCAGTATTGTCTCTAAAGCTTGCTAAATCAATTGTTCCTCCTCTTTCTAACATTAGCGTAGAACTACTCAAAGAAATTCTTTGATTGTCGGGATTGGGTTCAGGGAGAGTTACTTTTAACGGTATTTGGCTGTCATTTTCCAGAGAGAGAAATAGAGTATTACTGACCAATTGAAATTGATCTATTTTTTGTTCATCTGTGTTTTGATTCAAATGAGACAAATTGATGCTTCCCCCACGTTCTAACATTAATGTGGAACTAATTAGGGAGAGTTGTTGCGCATCAGTATTAATAGAAAGTAGAGGATTTAAATCAACCGATCCTCCATTTTCTAAAAGTAGTTGGGTTCCATTTAGCTGAAGTTGTTGGGCACTATTTTTATTTAAAAGAGGAGATAAATTGACTGAACCGCCTGCTTCTAGTTTTAGAATACTTCCTTCAAGACTTATTTTTTGTGTATCGGTATTGTCTAAATAAAGGCTCAAATCAATCTTATTTTCAGGAGAAAATGAGAGTCTGTTATCAACCAATGAAAGTTGGGGAAGATGAGATGAAATGGGGATCCATTTTTGTTGTATTGATGAATAAAATTCAAAAGTATCTATATCGGTATTAAAAATTAGAAGACCGTTGGGAATTTCCGCAAAAGCGATTTGATCTCGTTCCAAAGAGGACATTCTGGGAAGAAGAACTCCTTGTTCTTTGCTTTCGATTTCAAAAATAGCAGCAGGGTCTATAGTTAATGGATTGTCACCCATTTTAATTTGAGATGAAACCGCTGTAGCGTCAAAGATTAAAAGGATAAGAAAGAGCATGATGGAAGGGGAAATATTTTTCATGAGGAATAGGTGTTATCATAAGACTTCGTTGGTTGCGTTTTGTTTTTTTAGTTTAAACTGTAGATAAATAGAATGATTGTTTAGCTTTAATTCAGAATTTAGGGCAAATGGAAATTGGAATGCATATCCAAGACTGAGTACTCTTTTTGAATGAAATAAAAAGCCAATTCCCATGCTTTTTTCCGAATTCATTCCAAGGTATATTTCGCCAAAACGAAGAGAAAAACTTCCTTTGGCTTGAGCGATAATTTCATTAATTCCTAAGTTGTGAAACTGAAGGCTGACTTGTAGTAAGTTGCTGCTCCCAATTCTTTGGGAAGTCCATCCTATTTCGCTGAAATAATAAAGTCGGTTGGGGAGAAAAAGTTGAATGGGACGACGTCCCAAAAGGCGAGGGAAAGACCCTTGAAAAGAGAAATTGGCAGCATTCAGATGAAACCCTATTCCTAAGTTTGGAATCAAGTGTGTTTTTTTTTGAAGCAAAGGATCAACTACAACCCCATCTACCGAACGCAAATAATCGAAATTCAATTCATAAAAATCTCCACCTCCTTGAATTCCAAAATGAAGAATCAGTAAAGAATTGAGCTGTATCGGATATGAAAATTGACCCAAAAATTGAGTGCTATTTTCCACAAAACGATTTCGGTTTCGAATTAAACCACCAAAATTGATTTTTTTAGTTTTGCTAAAGGATTCAAAAAATAAGGTTTGCTGCTTCGGAGCATCCTTAATTCCTAACCATTGACTATCGATAACAAGCCCTAGGTTGGTTTCTTTTTTAATACTAATCAACGCTGGATTGATCCCTTGTGTTTGTTTTGGAAAAAGAAGAAGAATAGTTTGCTCTTGACTAAAGCTGAAAACTGAAAAGCCAATTAAAAAACCCAAAAAAGAATACTTTTTGAAATCCATAATCATTGTCTTTTAATATAGATCCAACCGCTCTTTTCAATGGGAGGTATGCCATCCAGCTCAAGGGTGTAGAAGTAGCTCCCATCGGGTAAGGGTTTTCCTGATTGAAGTGCGGTTCCGTCCCAGTCATTATGATAGGCTCCAATATTTGAAAAAACTAAATCTTGTTGGAGATCATAAACTTTAATTTCACTAGAGAAAGTAAATGAGTATCCTTGAATTTTCCAAGTGTCATTTATTGCGTCATTATTTGGGGTAATCACTTGACTAACCAGTTTCTCCTCGCGTGTTTCTTTTTTGTTGATTAAGTAGGTCAGTGCGGTATACTTGTTTAATGCGATGGGTTCAGTTCCAATACTTGATCCATATTTTAGACTTAATGGATTTTTAGGTGTAAAAGAGTTTGAAATTAGACTTGATACGTATTTTCCCCAACTTTCAAGAAATAGCAAACCTAAATTCAATGCATTGATATCCTCATTAAAATTGATTAAATTGAATAGTTTATGTTCTGGCCACCAAAACGTTTGAATTTTCGCATAGGGATTCCCAGAAACTTTCCAGCTCCAAAAATGAGAATGTGGAATTTGAAAGTGTATTGAATTGTAAAAATACGTTCGGTTCAAGGTTTGATTGTATTGAACTTGCACGTAGTTTTTATTTCCAGTCATATAGAATGTGATCGGGCTAAAAGTATCGAAATCTCCTATAGGAAAAGTAAAGATACCCTCGTGATAGACACGTACAATTCCGTCTATATATGATTTTTCATCAAGTTGAGTCCACTGGCTTTCTGAACCAAAAGAGACCACACCTGGAGGTTCTTGGCGATAAGTTTTTATTTTTCCTTGATTAAAATAAGTCTCCTTGAAAGCAATGTGAAATTCTTTATTTTGACCTACGTATATATCACCAAAAAAGGAAACTTGACACCAGGAATGGGTGGTGTAAAAAAAGAGTATAATTCTTAGTATTGAGGGTTTGATTTGGGACATGCCTCTTAGATTAGGAAAAATAATCAAAAAGGTAAAAAAAAATATTTATAAAATCAAGCCAGACCAGCTCTGCGGAGTAAAGCGGCAGGGTCAGGTTCTTTTCCTCGAAAGCGTTTGTATAAATCCATAGGGTGTTCAGTCCCCCCTTTTGAAAGGACATTTTCCGCAAAAGAATTCGCGGTTTCTGGATCAAAAATTCCTTTTTCTAAAAACAATTCAAAAGCATCTGCATCTAAAACTTCAGCCCATTTATAGCTGTAATAACCAGCAGCATACCCCCCTTGAAAAATGTGTGAAAACGAAGTGCTCATACAATTTTCTGGGGTGTCAGGAGTAAATTGTAATGGGCTTATTTGCTTTTTTTCATGAGCTTTTACCTCCTTGATTAAATGCGCGTCTTTATCGTGAAATGAAAGATCCAAATATCCAAAACTCAACTGTCTGAGGGTTTGTAGTCCTTGTTGAAAATGAGCGGCTTTTTTAATTTTTTCAATATATCCCTGTGGTATAATTTCATCGGTTTCATAATGCTTTGCAAAGAGCGCCAAGGCTTGGGGTTCATAGCACCAGTTTTCCATAATTTGGCTTGGAAGTTCTACAAAATCCCAATATACACTGGTTCCACTCAGGCCGCTATAATTGGTGTTTGCCAATATTCCATGAAGGGCATGTCCAAATTCATGAAATAATGTGGTGACCTCTTGGAAAGTCAATAGCGAAGGTTGTGTTTTTGTTGGACGTGAAAAATTACAAACAATAGAAACATGAGGACGTTGCCCTTTTTTTTGTGAGCGATAACTGGTCATCCAAGCACCGTTTCTCTTTCCAGGACGCGGGAAAAAATCAGTGTAAAGTAGGGCGAAAAATTGATTGTCTTTTTTGACTTCATATACGACTACCTCTTCTTGATAAGTGTCTATTTCTATAGTTTTATGAAAACGTAAACCATAAAGTTTTTCTACAATTTCAAACAATCCATTTAACACTTTATCTAATGGAAAATAAGGTTTTAGTTCTTGTTCATTCAAATCAAATTCTGCTTGTTTTAATTTTTCAGCAACAAAAGCAGTATCCCATTTTTCAAGTCTTGTTAGTTTTAAATTTTCCGCAGCAAATGCCTCCATAGCACTCCATTCTTTTTTTGCAGCAGGATGTGCTTTTTTACTCAAATCATTTAAGAATGATTTTACATTTTTTTCTGATTGTGCCATCCGTTCCTCCAACACAAAAGCAGCATGTGATTCATAACCGAGAAGTTGTGCTCTTTCTTTTCGAAGCTTAATGATTTTTAAAATGACTTCTGTATTATTCCGATCATTGTCTTGAAACCCTCTTTTTCCAAAAGCAAGACTCAGTTTTTTTCTTAACTCTCTCTGTTCGGAATAGGTCAT
>JAURBX010000070.1 GCA_030828745.1 Flavobacteriaceae bacterium
AAAAATTTATATTATTTAATCTTTGCTTCACTTTTACTAGTTAATTGTGAAAGCTATACGGAGGATCTTAATGATGATCCCAATGCTTTTACTGTAGCTGCCTCTGATTTATTGATCGGTCAAGCTCAGTTAGCATTGATCCAACACATGGGAAGTAATAATGCACGTTATTCTGCAGTATTTACGAACCAAATGAGTGGTGGTGACAGACAGTATCTTACATTGAATACGTATTCTCCTAACAGAGGAAACTATAATGACATGTGGAATGATACCTACACGCAGGGAATTAAGAACACTAAAATTATTTTAGCTGATGAATCTGCTGGTGGAACAATCTTAGGGATTGCTGAAATCATTCAAGGTGCTTTATTTGCTGATTTGGCTGCTTTGTACGGGGACGTTCCTTTTACTGAAGCTGTTGATGCTGAAATCATAAACCCAGTTTACGATAGTCAGGCAGCTGTTATGTCTGGTGCTATTGCACAAATTGTTTCAGGGATTTCTAAATCTGGATCTTCTTCTATTGCTGCAGGTTATGGAGGGAATCGTTTAGCTGGAGGAACTTGGGCGGAAGCAGGTAATACACTTGCTGCACGTTACAGTCTTCTTTCTGGAAATTACAGTCAAGCTATTTCTTACGCTACTAATGGAATCTCTTCTACAGCTAATGATCTTGTTTCACAACATGGAACTTCATTAGACAATAGAAACTTATTCTATCAGTTTGCAATCGATGAGAGACAAGATTACTTAGTAGCTACTGATGCTCACTCTGTAAATCTTCTTGACGGTACCACTGAAAGAGCTCTAGAAACTCCAGGAAGCAGTGCTATGTTTGATAGCTATTTTCTAATAGACGGTCAAAGGGTACTTTTGAATACCAACGATGGAGGTCGTTTTTCACAAACAAGCGCGATGAAAATCGCTAGTTATGTGGAGAATCAATTGATTTTAGCTGAAGCGAAGTATAAAACTGGTGATGAGTCAGGTGCATTACAACACTTAAACAATGTAAGAGCTGATTTGAGAGTTCAATATGATGCTGCAGACGGTTTTCCAGATTCAGATGCAAGTGGTGCAACTCTACTAAAACAAATTCTTGAAGAAAAGTATTTAGTTTTAATCGGTGAATTAGTAACGTTTCACGACTTAAGAAGAACAAGAAACTTTATTGGTGTTCCTAATAAGCCTACAGGTAGTACTGGAGCTTCGGATTTCCCTCAAAGATTTCTTTACCCACAAGAAGAAGTAGATGCGAATGATAACATTCCTTCTCCTCTTCCTGAGTTTTTTGATGTAACTGCTGCTTTTACCAGCTACTAATAAAAATTAGAATAAGTTTAAAACCCACCTTTTCAGGTGGGTTTTTTTTTGGAATTAAATGAGTTAAAACAATAGGAGTCCAAAAGATATATTTTAATTAAAATACCTTAAAACCTTATATTCGTAAAATGAATACACCACTAGCAGAGCGCATGCGTCCAAAATCGCTTCAGGATTATTTCGGACAAGGTCACTTGGTAGGTAAAGAAGGAAGTTTAACTCAAATGATAACGAATGGAGTTTTTCCTTCACTCATCTTTTGGGGGCCTCCAGGTACAGGAAAAACAACTTTAGCACAATTACTGGCGCTTGAGAAAGAACGCCCGTTTTATCAATTGTCAGCCATTAATGCAGGGGTAAAAGAAATAAGAGAAATCATTCATAAAGCAGAAAATTCGGGAGGATTATTTTCTGGAAAAAGCCCCATTTTATTTATTGATGAAATCCATAGATTTAGCAAGTCACAACAAGATTCTTTACTAAACGCTGTTGAAAAAGGAATCATTACATTGATTGGCGCAACGACCGAAAACCCTAGCTTTGAAGTAATAAATGCTTTGCTATCAAGATGTCAAGTTTATATTCTAAATGCACTTGAAAAAGAAGATTTAGAGAAAATTCTCTATTATGCTCTTGAAAAAGATTCCTTTCTAAAAAATTATACTATTGAATTAAAAGAAACGGAAGCACTCATTGAATTGGCCGGTGGTGATGCCAGAAAATTACTTTCACTCCTTGAATTGGTTATTCAAGCAAATAGTAAAGAAAACCTAATTCTCACTAATGATCTCGTTTTTAAAACGGTACAAACCAATAGTGTTTTATTCGATAAAAATGGAGATTTTCATTACGACATCGTTTCCGCTTTTATAAAATCTATACGTGGAAGTGATCCTAATGGAGCGGTCTACTGGCTAGCTCGAATGATAGAGGCTGGAGAAGACATCAGCTTTATTGCAAGACGCATGCTCATTCTCGCAGCAGAGGATATTGGAATAGCAAATCCTACGGCCTTGGTGCTTGCCAATAGCACATTTCAAGCGGTCAATAGTGTAGGATATCCTGAAGGTAGAATTTTGCTGAGTGAATGTGCATTATATCTGGCTACCTCCCCAAAAAGTAATGCTGCCTATAAGGCAATAGGTGACGCTCAAGAAAAAGTAAAGCAAACCGGAAATCTGCCCGTACCTCTTCATTTAAGAAATGCCCCAACTAAATTAATGAAGGAATTAGGGTATGGTGAGGCATATAAATATGCGCATGACTTTGAAAATCAATTTGCGGAACAAGAATTTCTTCCAGAAAAAATTAAAGGAACAACACTATACCAGCCCGGAAATAATTCAAAAGAAAATAGTATTCGTGATTTTCTGAAACTCCGTTGGAAAAAGAAATACGGATATTAATGTTTCCGCCAGAAAAAAGGAGTAAATAAAATTAATACAGTAAACAGCTCCAAACGCCCCAACAGCATTAAAAAACTAGCCCACCATTTTCCCGCATCGGGAAGGGCTTCGTAATTATGACTGGGTCCGAAATCACCCAAAGCAGGCCCAACATTCCCGAGGGTAGAAGCGGCTAAACCGATGGTAGATTCAAAATCTATATCGAGCAAACCAAACCCAAGAGCCCCAATAATAAAACTAAGCATATATAAAATAAAAAAGCCTAGAATATTATAGGAAATTGAATCCCCAACAATTTTTTTATTGTACCGTGCTTGAATAATAGCGTTAGGATGTAAAGCCCGTTTAAATTCTAAAAAACCCCCTTTAATCATTAGCATATGACGAACTACTTTAACACCCCCCGCTGTAGAACCTGAAGATCCTCCCAAAAACATAAGACCAAAAAAAACAATAGTTAAAAAAGGAGTCCAGAGTGTGAAATCAGCAGAAACGAATCCTGTGGTGGTAATAACAGAAACCACCTGGAAAAGTGCGTCACGAAAAGTAGACTCTACCTCACTAAAGGATGAAAGTATCGGAGCAACTGAATATTGCTCTTTATTTAGAACAATTAAAGTGGTGAGGACAGTAAAAATTAAAATAAAAGAAAAATATACTTTGAACTCTTCGTCTCGAATAATTTTTTGAAATTTTCGTGTAAAAGCATAGTAACTTAAAACAAAATTCATCCCCGCTAAAAACATAAAAAAGATAATAATATACTGAATCAAGGGTTGGTCATTCCAAAAAGCAATACTTGCATTTTTGGTTGAAAACCCACCCGTGGAGAGGGTACTCATAGAGTGGTTTATCGCATCAAAAAAAGACATCCCTGCAAAGTAAAGTAGGAAAGTCTCCAATAAGGTATACGCTACATAAATTAACCACAAGCGCTTTGCGGTATCGGTAATCCTTGGATGAAGTTTATCACCCCCTGGACCAGGTGCTTCTGCAGTAAAAAGCTGAGTTCCTCCAATTCCCAGAAAAGGAAGTATCGCAATGGCAAGGACAATAATTCCCATCCCTCCTATCCAATGCGTCGTACTTCTCCAAAACAAAACTCCTTTGGGCATAATCTCAATATCATTCAATATAGAAGCCCCAGTAGTGGTATAGCCCGACATGGTTTCAAAAAAAGCCGCTGTAAAATCAGGAATGGCTCCTGTCAGTAAATACGGAATGGTACCCGATAATGACATCAAAACCCATCCTAAACTTACAATTAGATAACCTTCTCTCTTTTGGATTTGTTTATTATACTGTCTCCCAAAAAGCATCATCAGAGCTCCGGTAGAAAGCACTAAAAAAGCTGAAAGTGTCAACTCAAAAGTAACTCCGTCCTTAAAAATAAAACTTGTAAGGGATGAAAGCAACATAAGGCTTCCATTGAAAAGCAATAATATCCCCATTAAAAATACAACGATCTTATAATTAAGGCTATGCATAAGAATTACAGAAATAAACTTTCAATACGCTTTATAGAGCGGGGTAGACAACACACTACAATTCGATCACCCGCACTTATCCTATAATCGCCTAAAGCGATTATTCCTTTACCGTCCTTTATTACTCCACCAATAATGGCTGTTCTGGGAAAATCAAGGTCTTTGATTTTATAGCCAGTAACTTTTGAATTCGCATTTACAATAAACTCTAATATCTCTGCATTGAGATTGTTTAAAGTTGTCATATCAACCACCTCCCCTCTTCGAATGTACCTGAAAATAGTATTGGCAGTTAATAATTTTTTATTAATGAGGGTGTCAATTCCTATAGAGTGTGATAATTGAAAATAGTCCATATTCTCTACAAGAGCGATGGTTTTTTTTACATTTTTAGAATGCGCCATTAGACAGGACATAATATTCGTTTCCGAATTTTCTGTAACTGAAATAAAAGCATCCATAGTAGAAAGATCTTCTTCCTCCAAAAGTTCAGCATTTCTTCCATCAGCATGAATAACAAGTGCATTAGGGAGTAAATCGGCGATTTCAAAAGCCTTTTTCTTATTCTTTTCTATGATGGTTACATTAAACTTCTTTTCACAAAGTTCACGAGCCGTATTGTATCCAATTCGACCACCCCCCAAAATCATAACATTCTTAATTGAAGCTTTGCGTTTCCCTGTTAGCTTATAAATTTCTTCTACCCCTTCTTTTAAGGTAATAAAGAATGCGGTATCCCCTGCTTCAAAACAAGTATCCCCTCTGGGAATCATCGTGTATTGTGTACCCTTTCTCTGGATCGCAATGGGCATGAAATGAACATCTGGAAAAATATTAGCGGCTTCTTTCACACTTTTCCCTACGAAGGGTACATCTTTCCCCAAAGTGGTTCCAATAAGGGTAAGAGCTCCTTCTTCAAAACCATAACTGTTAGAAAAAGCCGATTGATCTAGAAGCTGTTGAATTTCTGCAGCTGCTAATTCTTCAGGTGAAATCAATTCATCAACTCCAATTTCTTTAAAACTGATCTCATTTTTAGCCTTAATGAACTCAATATTTGAAATTCGAGCAATGGTTCGCTTACTCCCCAATTGCTTGGCAAGCGCACAGATAGTAATGTTAGTCGCTTCCTCAGAAGTAACTGCAATGAAAAGGTCAGAACTCGCTACTTGAGCTTCATCCATAAGGGACAAGGACATAGCATTTCCATGTATCCCTCGAATATCTAAATGAGATTCTGCATAGTTGAGTCGATCTTTATCGGTATCAATCAAAATGATATCTAAAGACTCAAAAGAGAGAAGTTTGGCAAGGTGAAAACCAACTTCACCTCCACCTGCAATGATTATTTTCATAAGTGTGTATCGAAATACAGCACAAATATACAAATATTAGATACTCATGTGATAAACTGAAAGAAACATCCTTGTCAAATTAGTATCTTTGATACTTGTTATGAAAAAATCAATAAAACCGAATCAGCACAATCCTGAGGCAAAAAAAAAGCAAGTTACCCAAATGTTTGATGGGATATCTAAAAGCTATGATCTCCTAAATAGAATTATTACACTCGGTGTTGATGTCATTTGGAGAAAAAAAGTGGTGCGTTTATTGGAAAAGGTGGATCACCAATCCATTCTAGATATCGCTACAGGAACGGGAGATTTAGTTTTAGCACTATCAAAATTAAATACAAAAAAGATAATTGGCCTGGATATTTCCCCCGGAATGCTGGAAATTGGCAAAGAGAAAGTCATGGCTCAAAAATTAGACCATCGAATTGATATGCAACTCGGTGATTCTGAATCTCTTCATTTTGAAGACCAAAGCTTTTCAGCTGTGACCGTTGCTTTTGGAGTTAGAAATTTTGAAAATTTAGACAAAGGGTTATCAGAAATTTTTAGGGTTTTGAAGTCAAATGGCACTCTGGTAATTTTAGAAACTGCTGTTCCAAAAAATAGTGCACTCAAGGCTTTCTATATGTTTTATACTCAAAATATTATGCCTTTCATCGGTAAAATTTTTTCTAAAGACCGAAGTGCATATAAATATCTATCAGATTCTGCGGCTGCTTTTCCTCATGGAAAAGCCTTCAACAATATTTTAAGCAAAAATGGGTTTATAGCAGTAGAAGATCTGCCACAAACCTTAGGCATAGCTTCCATATATTTTGCAAAAAAAGCATAACAAATATTACTTGGTGCTGTTTCTTTCCTGCTTTGCCTACTCAGCGGGTGTTTTTGCGCAATACCCTAAGGTGAGGGAACGAATTATAAACCTCCCAACTTTCGATAAAAAACCTATTCATTATGGATATTTTTTAGGATTTAGTCAATATGATTTTAAGTTTGAATATGTTGAAAATTACTATAAAGAATTACTTTACAAGGACATTACTGTTATTCCAAAGTCAGGTTTTACAGTAGGCTTAATAGGAGATCTAAGATTAAATACCTATTTTAATCTTCGTTTTGAACCCGGGCTTTATTACAGTAGAAGGGATTTACAATATCCTGATGTGGTGGGATTTGAAAAGGAAGCGGATAAGATTCGAGAAATAAAATCCACTTACATTCACCTTCCTTTACTGCTTAAAATCAGTACGAAAAGAATAAATAATTTTAGACCTTTCATAATGGCAGGGTTTTCAACAGACTTTAACCTTTCAAGTAATAGTAAAAACAGTGATGATAACTCCAGTAATGTTTTCCGTACCACTGCTCAAAATTTAAACTATGAATTGGGGTTAGGGTTTGACTTTTACCTTTATTATTTTAAGTTTTCTCCATCGCTCAGAGGAATATTTTCATTCCAAAATGAATTAATACCCGATGCAAATCCAAACAGTCCTTGGACTGGAATCATCAATTCCATGTTTAGTCGTGGAATTGCAATCATCATCACTTTTGAGTAATTATCTAGTCCTGAATATTTCACTTAGAAAAATTGCACTAGAAGCGGCAACATTGAGACTTTCTGCACCCCTACCCGATCTAAAATTAGGTATGGTTATTTTCTTGACCTGCTTTTCAATCGCTTCTGACAATCCATGAGATTCACTCCCAAATACAATACTGGCCTGATCCTCAAAATGGGTGTCATAAAGAGACTCGCCCTCAAGGTCAGCACCATAAATGGGCTTATTGAAATTCATTAAAGTTTTACTTAAATCGTTTACATAATGACACTTTACTCTGACAATGGATCCCATTGAAGCTTGAACCACTTTAGAATTATAGCAATCAACAGTTTTTGTACTACAAATCAATTGAGAAAGTCCAAACCAATCGCATAAACGAATGATGGTCCCTAGGTTTCCCGGATCACTCACCCCATCAACTGCAATCGTGATATTTTGACTTAGAAGCGGTTTTGGTTCAGGAATTTTAAAAACACCCAATACTGGGCTCGGAGATTTAAAATGAGTCAACTGTTTCATTATACCGGTGTCAATCTCCACTGATTGGGGATGAAAATGAGACACAACAGAAAATAAAGAGAGACATTCCCAAGAGGCAGAAAGTAACTCTTCCACCACCTTTTCACCCTCCGCAACAAAAAGACCTGACTTCAAACGATACTTTTTTTGCTTTAATTGGAGGATTTGTTTCCGTTGATTCTTACTGACCATAAAAATGACTTATTTTTGAGAAATAATACAAACTGTGTATCGACTCGAAACAAAATTAAGCATTCTAATCATACTATTCTTTCTTTTAGAAGGTTGTTCGGGTACCCGTGTTCTTAAGACACAAGAACTATTAATTGATAAAACCGAAATCTTTGAAAATGAACAGCTTTTAAAAAACAACCCCGTTAATTTTATTATCACTACACCACCCAACAAGAAAATCCTAGGAATTCCTCTAGGAAAAATGTTGTACGAAGTTGCTCACCCCGATCCAAAATCAAAATTTCAAGATTGGATTCAAAAGAAAAATAAAAGAAAACAGCGCATTACTAAGTTACTCTCAAATAAACAGGTAGATGCCATAGAAAATTATGGAGTTTTATTTAATGATTGGTTAAAAAAAACTGGGGAACCCCCCGCTATTTTAGACAGCTTAGCCATTAAGAATTCCCAAAAAAGAATCACGCAATACTATAAAAATTTGGGAAATTTTGATGTTGAGGTGAACGTTGATACGACCAGAATTAAAAAAAATAAAATACTATTAAAGTATTCAATCTTCCCCAAAAATAAATATCAAATTGAATCCATTACGTCAATTATCAAATCAGCAGACATTGACTCAATCTATAAAAAAAATAGTAGCGAGCAACTCATTCAGAAAGGAGCTCCTTTTGAAATCAAAAAATTTGAAGAGGAAAGAGAACGATTAATCTTGTTGTTTAGAAATAACGGAATTTATAATTTTCAACAAAACAGTATTCAATTTACAGCTGCAATTGATAGTTCAGGTCTTGACAAAAAAATTCCCGTTAGTATTCAGATTGATAATATTAAGCAACGAATTAACGACAGTCTCCGAGAAATTCCCTACAAAATAAATTACGTCAAAAAGGTAGCTGTGTATATTGACGCCTTAAAAAAACAAAATAGCATTAATCAATTCACGGATTCAATAGATTATAAGGGTTTAACGATTTACAGTAAGGGAAAATTAAAATACCGTCCAAAAGCAATAGCCTCTGGAATTGCAATTAAAAAAGATGCCGTTTATAGTGATGAAAATCGGAATATTACCTATCGCTATTTTACAAGCTTAAAGAATTTTAAATATCCCAGTATTAGCTACACAGCAATTCCTGGGGAAAAAGATGCGCTCAAAGCTTCATTATTTCTCACTCCCAAAGAACGCTTTTCTCTCGGTTTTGATCTTGATTTTTCTCACTCAAACATTCAAGATTTTGGGATAGGACTGGGAGGTGGATTAGGAATTCGAAATGTTTTTAAAGGTGCCGAATTATTAGAACTCAATATCAAAAATACTGTGGGTGCTTCCAGAGACATTGCCCAAACTGGGGATCAGTTTTTCAACATTTTTGAGTTAGGTGCCGATTTAAAATTAAGTTTACCACGGCTGTTAATTCCATGGGTTCAAAATGAATTAATTCCAAAATCTATGAGTCCCAAAACAGAGATCATAGTAGGTAGTA
>JAURBX010000159.1 GCA_030828745.1 Flavobacteriaceae bacterium
AGGAGACACCCTTTACCGTCCGTTTATGACCAGCGATTCTCTTTTCACAAAATTACTGGAGGAACAAACCCATCAAAACGTTGAACTTGTTGCAAATTCAAAGGCGCAATTAGAATGGAATTTTTTATATACAGATCAAGAAGAAATGCTTTACAAAGCTTTATTACAAGACAGTGATAATGGAATTGCTGAAGCTTTACTTCTCATGATTTCCCAACAAAATTTCGATACTATGCAATCCGACAAAGCGATAGCCTTATTGTTGGAACAATGGAACGCCTGGCTTCCCGATGCTGTTGAGTGGGTGGATGGATCAGGGGTGTCTCGTTACAATATGATCACCCCCAGAACCCTTGTTAGAGTTTTACAAAAAATCTATAAAAGCGTTGGTTGGGAAACCATTCAAACCTATTTTCCTAGAGGTGCTACTTCGGGAACCTTAAAGCAATATAACCATTCAGCGCTGTATGCTAAAACCGGAACTCTGAAACATAACCATAATCTTTCAGGTTATTGGGTACATCCCAAGGGAAAAATCTATGTATTTTCCATTATGGTAAATCATCATACGACCAGTACTGCTGAAGTTCGCAAAGGGATCGGCCTGCTGATGGAATGGTTGGAGCGAAAGCTTCGATGAATTAATTTTTAGCTTGTAATTCCTCGGCTACCCTTTGAGTTTCCTCCAAGACACGCAGTAGGTTGCCACTCCAAATTTTAGCAATTTCCTCTTCGGTGTAGCCTCTTTTAACGAGTTCAAGGGTCACATTAAACGTCTCAGAGGCGTCTTTCCATCCCTCAATTCCGCCACCGCCGTCAAAGTCCGAGCTGATACCGACATGGTCAATACCAATTTTATTTTTAATGTAATCAATATGATCCACAAAATCAGAAACATTTACAGGAGGATTGCTCTTTTTGAGGCTTTCTAAAGCTGCCTCTGGATTCAATTTTAAAAGGGAATCTTTTGCTTTTTTAAAGGCCGCATCTTTTTCTTTGTTGACAAATGTTCCAAGAGCTACTGTCTGTACAACACCTCCACTTTCTTTCACCGATTGCAATTGCTGGTCGTCCAAATTTCGGGGATGATTGCTTAAGGCTCTGGCAGAAGAATGTGAAGCAATAACGGGTGCTTTGGAATGCGCAATGGTTTGTCGTATCGCTTCTTTTGAGGGATGAGAAATATCGACCATAATTCCAAGGTAGTTCATTTTTTCAATAAGCTGTTTCCCGAGCTCACTGATTCCATTGTGTTTTGAGGTATTGTCAAATTCTCCCGTATTCGAATCTGAAAACTGATTGTGACCATTGTGCGCCAATGACATATACCGCGCACCCATTTTGTAATAACGGGCTACATCATCTATCTTTTCACCCAAGGGGTAGGCATTCTCTACGCCAATCATGGCAACTTTTTTTCCTAACCTTCGAATGCTATCCACTTGTTGAGCGTTGGTGGCTAAAGCGATTTTGTCTTTTCCGTATTGTTCTACCAGCCTGTGTATGGCATCAAACTTAGCTTGTGCATTTTCTGCAGCTTTCTTATATCCTTTTTCGGTTAAATCCCCTTGTCCTGTATAGACTATAAACCAAGCCACATCCAACCCCCCTGCCTGCATTTTGGGGAGGTTTACTTGGGTGTCTATGTCTTGCGTGTAATTGAGACTGTCTGTAAAGTTTTTGACATTGATATCATCATGGGTGTCTAGGATGGTTGTTTTTAAATGTAACTGCTGTGCTTTCTGGACAGTAGCAACTGTCATTTCAGGCTTTTTTTCTTGGCATTGGAGCAATAAAAAAGCAAAAAGGAATCCATATCTTTTTTTCATTTTCTTCTTGTTTCTCTCAAAGGTAAAAATTATTGTGACTTGGTTTAAAAAGTTAGAAAGGAATAGCCTTAAACACCTCTCCTTGAGCATGGAGAGACGCCTAATTTCCTACCCCCTAAAAAGGAGGGCTAGGGGGGTGTTATCATCTCCTGTTTTGAATGAATCGTGATTTAATACGGAAAATCGTAGCACTCCGAGATACACAAACCCCTTCACCTTAAATTAGGGAGATCATCAAAAACCACCCCCCGCTTAAGAAGAGGATGAACCCACTCCTCTTCCCCTAACTTGAGGACACCCCCAATTTCCTCCCTACTAAAAAGGTGGCTAGGGGGGTGTTATTCCATCCCCTCGTTTGAAATAACATCCTATTGATTTTAATGCCTAAAACTCCTTTTACATTATATTTACATTCTTTTTATTTCTTTCTCCAAAGATGTATACGAAATTAAGAATAAAGTACAGGATATTATTTAGGTTAATCCCTTATATTTATTGGCTTTAAATGCACAAAGTCTCTTTTTTTAAGAAAAAACCAATTCTTTTTTAACAAAAAAATAACTTTGGCACGATACTTGCAAATATTCTTTAACTGTGAACGCTGTGATTGAAAGCACAATTTTTGGAAACAAGAGCTACCGCTGACGCAACACATCCTCACTAACATTTAATATTTTTAATTTTAATTTAATTTTTTATCAAAATGAAAAAAGGTTTATTAAGTATTTTGGCAGGTGCACTACTCGTAGTGGGATGTCAGAATTACGACGATCAATTTGAATCAATTGAGAATTCAATTAATGCGATTAACTCACAAATCGCAGGCTTGTCTCAGGTTCAGAGTGATCTTTCTACTCTTGCGGGTACAGTTAACTCGCTACAGAGTGCACTTTCAGGTCAAATCGACACAGCTTTAGCTAACGGTTTAGCTGACATTGATACTGCAGTTGCTGAGTTAAATGCTGCTGCTGCAAATGCTGCATCTGCAGAAGATGTTGCTGGCATTCAAGATGCAGTGGACGCTAATCAAGAAGATTTAGAGACATTATTATCTCAAGCTTCTGTATTCCAAGGAGACCTAGTAGTTTCTACCCCTGCTATGCTTCAAGCATATTGGGAAATGGGTTCTGCAGTTTCTATTATCAACGGTTATGTTGATATCGATGTATCATCTGAAATGGATATTACCAAGGTTCAAGAATTAGTAAATGAAATTTTAGTAACAACTGAAGACTTTGCTTACACAGCAGGTACTGGTGTAGATACTGAGATTACTTTTTCTAACTTAACAGGAACT
>JAURBX010000078.1 GCA_030828745.1 Flavobacteriaceae bacterium
GTTTGGGTTTAGAGAAGCTACATATTCATAAGCCCCGGTATCATAGGAGGAATTTGTCCACTCAGCAACATTACCCGCCATATTGTAAAGGTTATAGTCGTTTGGTTCATAGGATCGTGCTTCAACCGTATATACCGCTTGATCCGAAGCATAGTCGCCACGTAAGGGCTTAAAGTTTGCCAAAAAACATGCTCTGTCATTTAATAAATAAGGAGAACCCCAAGGGTAGGTTCCTGAGGGTATCCCTCCACGAGCGGCATATTCCCACTCCCCTTCGTTTGGTAATCTAAACCTACTTACGGAAGGTTTTCCTTTTTCTCTTTGATACCCATTTTTAAAATTTGTTCTCCAATTACAAAAGGCAACCGCTTGCCCCCATGAAACACCAACAACAGGATAATCCTGGTAAGCTGGATGAGAAAAATAATCATTGTGCATCGGCTCGTTATAGGAATAAACAAAATCCTTAATCCAAACCGTTGTATCTGGGTAAATTTGAACTGCTTCTTTTTTGATAAAGGGTGTTCTATCTATAAACTGTTTCCGAGTTCGTTTAGATTCTGCTGCTGCTCCTTCTGCATCAAACCAAGTGTAAGCATATACCAGCTTTGAAACATCCAGTTTAATTTCGCCATTATACCATTGTTCAGGAGGTAAATACAAGGAATCCATCACCTCAGCATACGCCTGATCATAATAATCTTCTGTATTCCAACTTAAATCAGCATCCCAATTTAATGCACGACCTGCAAATAAATCTTCACTTACATCATAATAGTTGGTGCGCATGTATTTTTGAAACTCATTAAGCTTGGTTGTGTCTGCATCTTGAAAAGCAAATTCGCCGATTCCGTCCTTATTGTCATCCCCCAGTTCGAGTTCATCCGCTTTTCGAGCAAGCATTGCTAGCGCAATCGAGTCTTTTACCCAATAAACAAATTGGCGGTATTCACTATTTGTTATTTCCGTCTCATCAATATAAAATGAAGGAACGGTTACAGTACGTGCAGGTGCATTTTGAAGTTGAGCATTGTCCTCATCTGCCTTACCCATGATGTATGCTCCACCTTCAACAAGCTGCATCCCATAGGGTTTTTCACCAAACCATTTTTTTTGTTTGACACCGATAAGTTCTCCTCTATTCTTGTTTCCACAAGAAACAATTAGGAGAGAAATACTCAGTAGAACTAAAAGTCTTTTCATTAATATTTTTATTAAAATCTAGTTTATGCTTTTGTCCGCATTAAAACTAGTTATTTTTTTACTAACTACATTAAAAACCATCAATTTGATTTAGATTAATTTTAATTGGAGATTTGTTCTTCATTAAAAATCTATAAACGCTTCACGGCATTATACCAACGATCGGGTATTTTGTCGTGAATCGCATCTTGATAATCTTTTTCCGTGCAAGCTAATAACGTAGTAGTTTTTATTTTATTATTTAAATGTGAATTATTTGTTAATTCCATCCACCAGCGTTGGCTTTTTTCGCTTTTGTAAAAGACCATAATTTGATCCGAAAGGGTCACAGAGTATTTGGATAAATCATTTGTGTAAACAGGATATTCTCCAAACCTATACTGAATTCCTTCAATAAAATACCATACCATTTGTGCCAACAGTTGGTGCGTCATTGGTGTTGAAGGTATTTCAAAAATACCCATATAACTTGTTCGATCGCTAATTCCAGCATAGCGTGTCAACCCACAAATTGTTCTTGAATCCATTCCGTTAGGCTGGCCTTTTAGCGGGTCGGCAATGGCCTGCCAAGAAAGGCATTTCATATCAAAACCAACGATATCTGCATCCCTAAAAATGGGTTCTGAAAGTTCAGGATTATCGAGTACTTGACCCAAGCGAATTCCATCAAAATAGAGTTTCTCCATAAGGTCCTTTTCTTCAAGCGCACAATAATATGTTTGGAAACCAATATTGGTATAATTATTTAAAACATTGGGTTTGTCCATAATAATCCGACTCATATAGGAACGTCCTGATATTAACTCATCCTCTTGAGAAAAATCATAAGATTTATCTACTGAAACAACATTAACCAACTGTTTAAACTTTTGAAAAACCTCATATAAAGGAAAAAGTAAATCATGACTTCCCCCAATAAAAACAGGGATGATATTCATTTGCTTTAAATGAATGCCAATTTCTTTTACAGCGAAATACGTATCCTCTACTTTTTCACCATTGGGTAAATCTCCAAGATCTGCGATTTTTAAATTCCAGTTACCGGGATACAATTCGTAGAATACTTTTCTAAATTGGTTTACATTATAGGTGGTATTGGCAAAAAAACTATTGCGATATTCACTCAAACCAATTAAAACAATTTGTAATCCTTTGAGTTCGGGAAGTCCATTGGCTTCGGAATGAATACTTATGTTTTTTCCAATAATTTGTTTTGGCAATAAACTTAAGCCAACTAAAGTTTCATTTTCAATGGGAACAAGTAATTCTAAACTCATCCTTTTTTAGTCTTTTTTTTCTTTGTCTTAGGTTTTCCAAGATACTTTTCAGCAGTTTCAATTGTTAATTGAGTAGCGTCAATATCTTTCCCTATTTCAACTTTTTGCTTACCTCTAATAATGTGGTGTCTTCCCCACCGTGCTTTTTCAACTCGAATCCCAGCGTCTGTCCAATCGTGAATTACTTTATCCTTTTCTTTTTGAATTTTTTCTTCAATGAGTGTGACAAAATCTTGTTCACTTAAGTTATCAAAATCATATTTCTTATTGACATTGATAAACATTCCGCTCCACTTTAAAAAAGGCCCAAAACGCCCAACTCCTTTTGTTACCGGAAGATCGTTATGAACATATACAGGTGCGTCCGCTTTTTGCTTTTCTTTAATTAAAGTAATTGCTGTATCTAAATCCACCTCAGTAGCCAACATTCCTTTTGGGAGAGAAATAAAAATATCATTGTGTTTTACAAAAGGACCAAAACGTCCATTGTTTACAAGGATTTCTAGATCTTCAAACTCACCAAGCGTTTTTGGCATTTCAAAAAGCTGCATCACCTCATCATACGTTATGCTTTCTAATTGCTGATTAGGGCCTAAACTTGCATAAATTGGTTTTTCTTCATCTTCTGGATCACCTATTTGTGCCATGGGTCCAAATTTCCCAAGACGCACTTTAACCGATCGCCCAGAGCCGGGGTCAACCCCAAGTACACGTTCCCCTGATTCTCGCTGAGCATTTTCTTTAACATCTTCTACAATAGGATGGAACTTATCATAAAAGGACTTTAACATTTCAGTCCAGTTTTCACCTCCGCTAGCAATATCATCAAAACTTTGCTCTACTTGGGCAGTAAAATTAAAATCCAAAATATTTTCAAAATTGTCCACCAAAAAGTCATTAACAATCATACCAATATCTGTAGGAATCAATTTCCCTTTATCGGCACCCACCATTTCTGTCAATTGCTCTTTTCGGATTGTATTCTGCTCTAAGACTATTTGTTGATAGGAACGTGAATCTCCTTCAGAGGAACCTTTTTCAACATATTTTCTGTTTTGAACGGTAGAAATCGTGGGAGCATAAGTAGAGGGTCTTCCAATTCCCAATTCTTCCATTTTCTTTACCAAAGAAGCTTCAGAATAACGATAAGGAGGTCGCGTATATCGTTGAGTTGCTGTCATTTTATTGAGATGGAGTTCGTCGCCAACAACTACTTTAGGTAGCATCCCACTCACTTCACTATCATCGTCATCAACACCTTCCAAATATAATTTCAAAAATCCATCAAAAGTAATTACTTCCCCTTTTCCTGTAAAAAATTCTTTGTGTGTATTCGCATTAACAATAACCTGCGTGCGTTCTAAAAGTGCATCACTCATTTGGGAGGCAACCGTTCTTCGCCATATTAATTCGTACAAACGTGCCTGATCATGATCAATATTTAATTTAGCTTTTGAAAAATCAGTAGGACGGATGGCCTCATGCGCCTCTTGTGCACCTTTATTTTTAGTTTTATAACTCCTTGGCTTTAGATATTCATTACCATAGGCCGAATTTATTTGCGAAGCAATATTTTTCTGCGCCTCTTGAGATAGATTTACACTATCAGTTCTCATGTAAGTGATATGACCAGCCTCATAAAGACGTTGCGCCAAGGTCATGGTTTTACTCACAGAAAAATATAATTTTCTTGAGGCTTCTTGTTGAAGTGTAGAGGTTGTAAATGGAGCCGCCGGACTTTTCTTGGCGGGTTTCTTTTTAATATCACCAACCTTAAATTTTGCATTAATATTTTGCTGAAGAAAAGCATTTGCTCCATCACTATCTTCAAAAGACTTAAGCAATTGAGTAGGAATCTGTTTTTTTGTTTGAGTCTCAAATAAAGCTTGTGTTTTGTAACTCTGCTCAGGTGAGAAATTTCTGATAGCACGTTCTTGATCCACAATTAAACGAACTGCAACAGACTGGACCCTTCCAGCAGAAAGACCCCCCTTAACTTTTCTCCATAAAACAGGTGATAACTCATATCCTACTAAACGATCTAAGATTCTTCGTGCCTGTTGCGCATTTACTAAATCATAATTAATTGTACGTGGAGTTTCTATCGCTTTTAAAATAGCATTTTTGGTAATCTCAGAAAAAACAATTCGCTTAGAGTTGTCTTCGTTTAGTTTTAGCGTGTTCGCCAAATGCCAAGCAATAGCCTCTCCTTCACGATCTTCGTCACTGGCCAACCAAACCGTTTCAGATTTTTTTGCCAAACTCTTCAACTCATTAACCAACTTCTTCTTATCACTGCTGACAACATAATTAGGAGTAAAATCTCCATCTAAACTAACGCCAAGTTCCTTGGAAGGAAGATCGGCTATATGTCCAAAACTAGAAGCAACTTTAAAATCTTTCCCCAAAAATTTCTCAATGGTTTTCGCTTTTGCAGGGGACTCTACGATTACTAAATTTTTGGCCATATTGAATTTTATTTGGAAGCAAAAGTAGTTAAGTTTTTTTGGAACTATCAAATTTTAAATTCAGGTTCTTTAAAATTAAACACTTTTTTAGCTATTAACTAAATCATTTTTTTATTAAAAAATCGCTATATTTAAATACTCATTTATGAATGAAAAAAAATGAATCTTGATACTATCATACCCGTTTTTGAAGCAAATTTACTGGCTGAAATAGAAAATATCGGCACGATTAGGGAGGTGAAAAAGGGAGATATTTTGGTTGACTTGGGAGAACAAATTAAATTTATACCGCTCATTGTAAAAGGCTCTGTAAAAGTGGTTCGAGAGGATGAAAATGGAGATGAATTATTACTTTATTTTGTTGATTATGGAAATACCTGTGCAATGACTTTGAACTGTTGTATGGAAAATACTAAGAGTGAAATTCGAGCAATTTGTGAAATCGACACCACCCTCATCATGATTCCTTCAAACTACATGGATCGGTGGTTATCACAATATAAATCGTGGCGTGTTTTTATTTTTAATAATTTTCAAAGTCGTTTAAATGAATTATTAAAAGCCGTTGACTCGGTCACTTTTTTAAAATTAGACGAAAGATTGGAACGCTACCTGAATGAAAAAGTTTTATTGCTAAAAAATAAAACTCTAAAAATTACCCATCTTGAAATTGCGACCGATTTAAATTCTTCAAGAGTTGTAATTTCCAGATTACTCAAAAAAATGGAGAAAAATGGAACGCTCTATTTAGGCAGAAATACGATTCAAATAAATCCCTGAAAATTGTCCCTGTAACAAATGTTACCCTTATTGACTTAAACTGTAGTATTTTTGTTTCAAATTATAAAAGTCTGAAACAGTTTTTTCCAATATTAAAATGGATTCCTTCATACAGGAAAGCCTACTTGAAAGATGATCTTGTTGCGGGAGTAACCGTTGCGATTTTATTAATTCCTCAAGGAATGGCGTATGCTTTAATTGCTGGGTTACCCCCCATCTATGGACTTTATGCTGCTTTAACCCCACAAATCGTTTATGCCCTTATGGGAACCTCAAGACAATTGGCCGTAGGGCCCGTTGCAATGGACTCTCTTCTTGTGGCTGCTGGGCTGGGTGCATTATCTATTGCGTCTCCTGACCAATACATTCAAATGGCAATTCTTCTGGCATTACTAATGGGAGTTATACAATTTCTTATGGGTCTTTTTCGAATGGGGTTTATGGTTGCTTTTTTATCAAAGCCTGTCATCAATGGTTTTACTTCCGCCGCAGCAATCATTATTGGCCTGAGTCAATTAAAACATCTTTTGGGAATTACAATTCCACAAAGCAACAAACTCCAACATGTTATTGGGTCTATCTCGGAAAGTAATTCCCCAGTTCATCTCCCTACCCTTACTATTGGCCTTGCTGGTATTGCGCTCTTATTAATTATCAAAAAATGGAACAGAAAAATTCCTGCTTCATTAATCATTGTCACTTTGGGAATAGCCTGGGTTTATTTATCAAAACAAAACGAAAACGGGGTAGCCGTTGTGGGTTTAATTCCTGAGGGACTTCCTGTTTTTAGTCTCCCTAATTTAAATTGGCAAAATATTGAAATCCTTTTTTCTACTGCACTAACCTTAGCCTTAGTTGCATTTATGGAAGCCATTTCAGTTGCCAAAGCAATTGAAGAAAAGCATAAAAACTACGAGGTAAATCCCAATCAAGAACTTATTGCTTTGGGCGCTTCCAACATTATCGGTTCCTTGTTTCAATCCTATCCCACCACAGGAGGCTTTTCCAGAACTGCCGTTAATGATCAAGCAGGTGCCAAAACGGGTATCTCCCCTTTAATTTCAGCTGCCATCATCGCCGTAGCGTTAAGTTTTTTTACACATTGGTTTTTTTATTTACCAAAGGCGATTCTTGCCGCAATTATTATGGTAGCTATCGTCAATTTGATCAATATTAATTATGCCATTCGGCTCTATAAAAGTGCTAAAGATGAATTTTTAGTCTTATTGTTCACCTTTTTTCTTACCCTTTTTGTTGGTATTACTGAAGGTATTTTATTGGGTATTTTACTTTCACTTCTTTTGTTGGTATATCGAAATTCAAAACCACACTTTGCTTTTTTAGGTCGAATTGGAACCACCAACTATTTCAAAAATATTCATCGTTTTCCTGATGAAGTTGTTACAAGAGAAGATTTAGTCATCTTGAGATTTGATGCGCAGCTTTTCTTTGGAAATTTTCAATATTTCAAACAATTAGTGAACGAGGCAGTTAATAAAAATCCAGAAAAAATTAAAGGTTTTATCATTAATGGGCGCTCTATAAATTACATAGATAGTTCGGCAGCAGAACAACTGACTGAACTAATTTTATCTTTACAAAAAAAAGGAATACGTGTCATGTTTGTAGGTGCAATAGGACCTGCAAGAGATGTTATTTTAAAAAGTAACATCATTAAAGCATTAAAAAAACAAAACTTATTTATCACCTCAGGGGACGCAACGGACAGTTTTGATGGAATTTGCAAAAAAACTCCTCTCCAAAAAAAATTAAGCCAACAGCGCAATTCTTGAATGCAAGTGTGACTAATATGACAAATAAAATAATTGAGAATTTATAATTTTACAAAAAAAACATGATCGTTGAACAAATTTATACGAAATGTCTCTCCCAAGGGGCCTACTACATTGAAAGCAAGGGCGAAGCCGCTATTATTGATCCTCTAAGGGAAGTGGCTCCGTACATCGAAAAAGCAAAAAAAAATAAGGCCACTATTAAATATATTTTTGAAACCCATTTTCACGCAGATTTTGTAAGTGGACATGTTACACTTGCCAAAGAAACTGGAGCAACTATTGTTTATGGTCCTATGGCTCAAACCCGTTTTGAATCTTTAATTGCAAAAGATCAACAAGAATTTAAAATCGGAGACCTAAGCTTAACGGTATTACACACTCCAGGACATACCATGGAAAGCACTAGCTATTTATTGAGTGATGTTTCCAAAAAAAACATTGCTATTTTTAGTGGAGACACCCTGTTTCTGGGAGATGTGGGGCGTCCTGATTTAGCACAAAAAGCAGCTGAGATGACTCAAGAAGATTTGGCTGGTATTCTCTATGAAAGTTTGCGGAAAAAAATCATGCCTTTAGCCGATGATCTTCTTGTTTATCCAGCACACGGAGCGGGTTCAGCTTGTGGTAAAAATCTCAGCAAGGAAACCGTCGGAACCCTAGGAGATCAAAAGAAAACAAATTATGCTCTTCGTGCAGACATGACTAAAGAAGAATTCATTAAAGAAGTAACAGAGGGTTTACTCCCTCCTCCGCAATATTTTCCTTTAAATGTAAAAATGAACAAAGAAGGCTATGAAGACATTGAAACGGTCATTGAATCAGGCACTAGACCCTTGTCTCCTGAAGCATTTGAAGCTGCTGCAAATGAGACAGGTGCTATTATTTTAGACGTGAGACATCAGGATGATTTTGCAAGAGGGCATGTTCCACAATCCATTTTCATAGGAA
>JAURBX010000171.1 GCA_030828745.1 Flavobacteriaceae bacterium
GTTGCAGAAATCCGCTATGGAAAATTACAGGAGGCGGAGACTACAATTGAAAAATTGCAAAAAGAAGTTTCCAATGCTCAAAATGGAGAAGTCTTAATTAAAGAGGAAGTCACCTTTGATGATATTGCAGAAGTGGTTGCTAAATGGACGGGGATCCCCGTGAGTAAAATGCTACAAACCGATAAGAATAAACTCCTACAATTGGAAAACCAATTACACCAACGCTTGGTGGGGCAAGAAGAAGCCGTAGTTGCGGTCAGTGATGCCATTCGTCGCTCCCGTGCTGGCTTACAGGATCAGAATCGTCCTGTAGGGAGTTTTCTTTTCCTTGGGACCACCGGTGTTGGAAAAACAGAATTAGCCAAAGCCTTGGCTGAAGTTCTCTTTGATGATGAAAATAGTATGACTCGCATTGACATGAGTGAGTACCAAGAGCGACATGCGGTAAGTCGCTTGGTTGGAGCGCCTCCTGGCTACGTAGGATATGACGAAGGGGGGCAGCTGACTGAGGCCGTTCGCCGTAAACCCTACTCCGTTATTTTATTAGATGAAATTGAAAAAGCCCATCCCGACACCTTTAATGTGTTGCTACAAGTTTTAGATGAAGGAAGACTAACTGACAACAAAGGTCGTCTTGCAGATTTTAAAAACAGCATCATCATTATGACTAGTAATATGGGAAGCCATGAAATACAAGCCGCATTTGAAGAAAATGAAAAATTTGAAACGGCAGAGGCAGTTGCTAAAGTTAAAGTGATGGAATTGCTTCGAAAACAAGTGAGACCTGAATTTTTAAATCGAATTGATGATATTGTCCTATTTTCTCCCCTCACACAAAAGGAAATTCAGAAAATCGTTGGGCTTCAATTGAATCAGATTGCAAAGCGACTTAACGCTCAAGAAATTGTGCTTAATACTACCGATAAAGCCATTAGTCAGTTGGCTCTTTTAGGATTCGATCCACAATATGGGGGTCGACCCGTGAAACGCACCCTACAACAACAAGTGCTAAACCCCTTGAGTAAAGCCCTTTTGGAGGGAACTATATCTAAAGAGGAAGAGATAACTCTAGATTATTTTGAATCAGAATTTATTTTCAGAAACAGTAACGAGGCTTCAAACTAGATATGTAGTACCTTTGTGCTGTGCAAAATAACATTAACATAAAGAACAAACGGGCGCGTTTTGAATATGAACTCATTGAAGAGTATACCGCAGGGATTGTACTCACGGGAACAGAAATCAAATCCATTAGGAATAGCAAGGCTTCCATTACCGAAAGTTTTTGTGAGTTTAGTGAACGTGGAGAATTGTTTACCGTGAATATGCACATCGAAGAATATGCCTTTGGCACCCGATTCAATCACCGTCCAAAAGCACAACGTAAACTTTTACTCAACAAAAAGGAGCTTAAAAAATTATATAAAGAAGTTAAAAATAGTGGTCTTACGATCGTACCTCTTCGCTTGTTTATTAATGATGATGGTTTTGCTAAACTCAGAATTGCACTGGCAAAAGGTAAAAAACTTTATGATAAAAGAGAAACCATAAGAGATCGGGACAACAAAGTAAATCTGGATCGGATCAAAAAGAACTTTCGAAGACAGTAACCTATCTTCTTCCGCCACTATTTAAAAAATATTAATCTCAAGAAAAACTAGTTCAATTAAGTGTTTTAATTTGGATCTTTAAATAGAATTAATCGATTGTAGAAGACGATTCACAAGTTTTCGATGCCGCTCTTTACAAAGAAGTACATCCTGTTATTTCTTTACAGAAGAAAAAGAAAACACTTCTAAAGTCAATGAAAATTAGGGTCTGAGCATTTATTTCGATTAAAAAATCTCTTTTTTTTACTTTAAATTTCGCAACAGAATTACTTTCTATTAAATCCTTATTTTTGAATTTTTAAAACAGCATGCAAAACCAAATTAATATTTCATACGGTTCGGAGGGTTTAAGCTCTCTTGTTCAACAACTGAATGAGAATACGTATACCAGCCTTTTTATCTTAGTTGATACCAATACCCAAAGGGATTGTTTAGCTCGCTTTTTAGAACAAACAAAGCTTAATACAACCGCTGTATTGGTCATGGATGCGGGAGAAGAAAACAAAAACCTATCCACCTGTGAATCGCTTTGGAATGAATTATCCTCGCTTGGAGCAGACAGAAATAGTGCGCTAATCAATCTTGGAGGGGGCGTA
>JAURBX010000101.1 GCA_030828745.1 Flavobacteriaceae bacterium
ATTTTACAAAGCATCTAATTTATAGTTATAAATACGATTAAGTTCTACCTATTTTGTGTGATGGTGCCAAGTTTTTACAAGGCAATTCTTGATCATCGTAATGCTAGTTGAATTTGTAATAAAAGGGAGAGATGCTCATGGAGGTTAGGGAGTTGTGACTCAAATTGCAGTACTAGTTATTTGGTAATTTTTTTTTGATCGGGGAAAAGATCAGTTTGTTATTTAAAAGAAAGGTGGATTAAAAAAAGAAGGTTTTCAACAAAACATCATTAATCACGGAACATTCCCCTCAACCCACCGATCAAATCTTTAATAAATTAAAAGTAAAAAGGATTGATGCAAAGAAAAGTTAAACAAAATTGTTATTGCACATAGCTTAATAATAAAAAGTTATGCTGAAGTTTCAAATGCGTATTCCGTTATTAACTACATAAAACACTTTTCAATCTTATTTTATTCTAGCTAAATCTGAAGAAAAACCTGTAGTTGCATTAGAAATTACTCTTTGTGTGTTTTTAAACTACTAATAGTCGTATTTAGGAATTTTTGATCCATGAGGGTCGATATCTGTATCCCCCAATATTTCTTTCATTCGCTTGAAAAAATCTGAGTTTTCTATATGCTCTATTTCTTCAGCAATGTCATGAACTTCATTACGTTTAAATTTCATTTTTTTTACCAGATAAAGTTCAATTAATCGATGTTTAGAAATGATTTCCGTTGCTTTTTCCCTTCCAGCAGAAGTCAAAAGGATGGGTTTATAAGGCTTGCTGTCAACTAAGTCCATTACAATTAACTTCTTGATCATGTTGGACACAGTAGATTTATTAACCTCAAAAAAAGCACTGAGCGCTGTAACCGTTACCGGATCCTTTTTTTCTTCCATCTTATAGATGGCCTTGAGATAATTCTCTTTTTCTATCGTTTTTTTCATAGTAATGTTTTGTGGTGTAAAACTAAATAAATAGTTTTACAGTGTAAAACAAAAATCTTGTCATTGTTACGTTTCATTTTCTTTTTATTCAGTATTCAAATTGCCATGGGTCAAGATTTTTCCATCAGGGGTCAGGTTTTTTATGCAAATCAACCCCTTGAGAGTGTTTCTGTCTTTATCATGGGTACATCCATAGGGGTAACTACAAATTCTAAAGGTCAATTTTTACTTAATTTTTCTAAGATAAAAAATCCAAAACTTGTTATCTCATATTTAGGATATAAATCATTAACAATACCCGTTTCTTCTCTTAAAACAGATTTTGGAATCATAGAAATGGAGCTTGATGAATTATTGGACGAAGTCGTCATTTCGGGTACTTTAAAGCCAGTGTCCAAACTGGATAGTCCAGTACCTGTAGACGTTTATGGCCAGTCATTTTTTAAGGCTAACCCTACTTCTTCTGTTTTTGAGGCACTTGAAAATATTAATGGTGTGCGTCCTCAACTCAACTGCAATGTTTGTAATACGGGTGACATTCATATCAATGGTCAAGAAGGAAGTTACACCATGGTGCTTATTGATGGCCTTCCTTTGGTTAGCGGATTGTCAACGGTGTATGGCTTATCAGGAATTCCTCAGTCTTTAATTGAACGTGTAGAAGTTATAAAAGGACCTGCCTCTACACTTTATGGATCTGAAGCAATTGGAGGTGTCATTAATTTAATCACTAAACTCCCTGAAAACACTTCAAAACTATCAATAGACTCATTCACTTCAGGTTGGGGAGAGCTCAATACTGACATTGGATATAAATACAACGTATCCAAAAAATCAACAGGACTTTTAGGGATAAATTATTTTAACTATTCGAAGCCCATCGACAATAATGATGACGGATTCACTGACTTGACACTTCAAGATCGAATTTCAATTTTCAATAAGTTTACGCTCGGTAATAAGCTATCCTTTGCAACGCGCTATTTTTATGAAGACCGATGGGGGGGACAACTGGGATGGATGCCAAAGTACAGAGGGGGAGACCTTCTTTATGGAGAAAGTATTTATACGAGTAGGTTTGAACTTTTTGGAAATTATGCCATCAATAATGACATTTCTTTTCAATTCAGTTTTAATGATCATAATCAAGATTCTGTTTATGGAACTACAGTTTTCAATGCTGATCAAACTATAGGTTTCGGTCAAATGACATTGAATAAAAACATAAGAAATAATGAGTTTCTCTTGGGGGTTTCATACAGATACTCTTATTACGATGATGATACCACTGCAACATATGACGAAATTACAGCGAATAATAGAGCGTCAATAACTCATTTACCAGGAATATTTATTCAAAATCAAACCCAGCTAAATGCAAAAAATATAGTATTAGTAGGACTACGTTATGATTATAATTCTATTTATGGCTCTATTGTCACCCCAAGACTTAATTATAAAATAAACAACCGTGACAAAACCTCCACTCTAAGGCTTAGTGCCGGGACAGGATATCGTATTGCTCAAATATTTACTGAAGACCATGCTTCACTAACTGGTGCCAGAAAAGTTGAGTTTTTAGAGCGCTTAAATCCAGAGAAATCTTGGAATACGAACCTTAATTATATCAAAAAAATGTATTTAAAAAAAGGAGCTATCCTTGATTTTGATCTGAGTATATTTCACACCCAATTTTCAAATAAAATAATTCCTGACTACGACACTGACCCCAATAAAATAATTTATGGAAACCTAAACGGTACGTCAACTTCTCAAGGGGTATCTTTAAATTTTAATATGCTTTCACAAGGTGGAATTAGAATTAATTTTGGTGCTACCTATATCGATACAAAAATTGAAGAAGAAGGGATACTAACTAGACCTTATTTAACAGAACAGTTTCAAGGGGTATGGAAGATTGAAAAAAAATGGATTCCAACACAACTGGTACTTGATTTTACAGGATCCATGACAGGACCCCTAAAATTACCAACATTAGGAAAACTTGATCCAAGACCAGAGTACTCACCAACCTTCAATATTGTTAATGTTCAACTCACTAAAATTTGGACAAATACAATTGAAACATATGGAGGAGTAAAAAACATCCTCAATTTTACACCACCTTCAAACAGCATTGCACGCTCTTTTGATCCTTTTGATAAACAGGTAGTGTTTGACAATCAGGGTACTGCAATGTCGACACCAAATAATCCTTATGGGCTCACTTTTGATCCCTCTTATGTGTATGCATCAAATCAAGGGTTACGATTTTTTATAGGTATGCGTTGGAAATTAGTCACTTCTGGAAAGTGAGGGAATAGGTTTAAAATAAATGATTATTATTTAACCCATTACTCTTTTACCTTCAAAACCAATTTACCCATTTTATCTCCACTAAATAAACGCAAAAAAGTATCGTAAAAATTTTCTATTCCCTCATAAACGTCTTCTTTACTTTTCAATTTTCCCTCTTTGAGCCAAGTGGCTAGATCAGCAATTGCTTCTCCATATTTATGGGCATAATCAAAAACAACCATCCCTTGCATACTAGCTCGATTGACCAATAAGGACATGTAATTTTTAGGCCCTTGAACCGCAGTATTATTGTACTGAGATATGGCACCACATATAACAATTCGTGCATTTCTTCTCAGAAAAATCATTGCATTATCCAAAATATCACCCCCTACATTATCAAAATAAACATCTATCCCTTTGGGGCAATGCGCTTTAATTCCTTTAAAAACAGATTCGTTTTTATAATCAATGGCACCATCAAAACCCAATTCATTAGTAATGTATTCACATTTTTCTTTTCCTCCCGCAATTCCAATCACTGTTGCACCTTTTAGTTTAGCAATCTGGCCAACAATACTTCCAACAGCTCCTGCAGCACCCGATACTAAAACGACATCGTCTGCTTTCAGCTTTCCCACTTCAAGAATTCCAAAATAAGCAGTCATACCAGGCATCCCTAGTGTACCAATATATTGAGTTAATGGAGCTTGATCAGGATCGACTTTAAAATAGCCTTCACCCATAGAAATACTATATTGTTGAACACCTCCCCATCCACTGACAAAATCGCCTGTTTTAAATTTTGTTTCGCCCTGAGTCTGAATAACTTTTCCCACTGATCCAGCACGCATAACTTCATTTAATTCTACAGGAGGGATATAGGATCTTGAATTATTGAGCCATCCTCGCATGGCTGGATCCAAAGAGATATAATGATTTTCTACTAAAAATTCTCCTGACTTAAGTTCAGGAACTTCATTTTCAACCAGTTTCCAAGTTTCCTTTTCTGGCAAACCTTCTGGGCGCTTTATGACTATTTGAGCTTTGTTTTTCATCTAGGCAAGTTAAGTTATTACCTCCTTTTTTAAATACAATAAATACACTTTGTTGATTAAAATTTTTAACTTCAAAAAAAAACATAGCATTATGAAACTTTTTACAACCTCTTTTTTTATACTAGTTAGCTTTTCCCTTTGGGGCCAGGAAATAATTCCATTGTGGCCCGAAGGAATTCCAAATCAAAATCCATCTGAAGAAAAAGAGCACATTGTGAGTAGTGATATCGTTCGAATAGACAATGTACAAACCCCCACATTAGAGGTATATTTACCATCAAAGGCAAATCATACAGGTAAAGCTGTGATCATCTGTCCTGGTGGAGGTTATAAAATTTTAGCCTATGATTGGGAGGGGACCGATATTGCTAAATGGTATAATTCTAAAGGAATTGCTGCTTTTGTCCTCAAGTACAGGCTCCCTGATTCCCCATCTCTGGTCCAACCGCATTGGGCTCCTCTTCAAGATGCTCAACGTGCCATGAGAATCGTTCGAAAAAATGCTGCTGAATGGAATATTAATCCTTCTGAAATCGGAATTATGGGTTTTTCAGCAGGTGGCCATTTGGCGTCCACGCTTGGGACACACTTTAGTGAAAATACGTTAAAGAAATCTAACACCAATTCCCTAAATGAAATAAGTGCAAGACCCGACTTTATGGTGTTAATTTATCCCGTAATAACTTTTGACAAACAATACTATCACGGTGGGTCTAAAAATGCACTCATTGGTGCGCATGCTTCCCAAGAAATGATTGACTACTTTTCTAACGATCTTCAGGTTTCATTCGATACCCCTCCCACATTTCTAATCCATTCAGCAGATGATGGTGCCGTACCTTACCATAACAGTGTGTTGTTTTTCGATGCGCTCCAAAAACACAAAATACCTTCCGAATTACATCTTTACCCAACTGGAGGACACGGATACTCACTTGCTATAAAAAAAGGACGACTTCAAGGGTGGCCTGAACAATTATATGAATGGATTAATGCACTCAAATAATTGGATACTTTTGTGGTAATTCTAAATCACGACTCAATGAAAAAAACACCAATTGAAGTATTTGACAACTGGGTCACCATGGGAAAAGACGAAGGAATGAAAAAAAACCATTCTGAGGCAGTAAATAATATGATCTCTTTTGCTACTAAAAAGTCTGAACCGTTCCACCTCATTGATGCGGGTTGCGGGAATGGATGGGTGGTGCAAAAAGTTTCTAAATTAACTCATTGTATCTCGGCTACAGGAATTGACGGTGCTTCCAATATGATAGCCAAAGCCAAAACTACGGACCCTACAAACAACTACATCTGTGAAAATTTATTACAATGGTCCCCTAAAGAAAAAGTAGATTTAGTGCACTCCATGGAGGTTTTTTATTATCTCGAAAATCCAGAAAATCTAATTCAGCATATTTATTCTAATTGGTTAAAAGAAGGAGGGCGACTTATAATTGGTCTTGATTTTTATCAAGAAAATCCTGCCTCCCACGCTTGGCCTGAGGCGTGTGGTATTTCAATAATGCAGTTGTTTCCCGAATTGACTTGGAAAAATTTCTTTGTCAATGCTAGTTTTAAAGAGGTTGAGAGCTGGAAAGTGGGTACAAAGGAAAATTGGTCAGGCACACTTGTACTAACAGGAATCAAATAAGGCTTAGCTGCTTATTTTTTTTCATAACGCCCTGGAGCTAAAACAGCACTAACCAAAGAGAAAAAAGAATGGGGTACGATTTTTAATAAAAAAACAATGACTTTAAATGTTTTCGTAGGCACACAAACCTGCTTTCCTTTTAAGGTTGCCCAAACCGCTTCCTCTGCAACTCGTACAGCCGCTTTTTTCATGAACTTCGGAACATTATCCATTTCTTCCTGAACCCCACTCGCTGTATGAAAATTGGTGACTGTATAGCCAGGGCACACTGCTGTTGATGTTATTCCTTTGTGATTATAGTTCCTATTTAGGCCCTCACTAAAACGATTCATGAAAGTTTTAATCGGCCCATACAATGTTTGTATTGAAGAAGGAGGTGCAAAAGCCGCAACTGAAGAAATAATCATAATCCGGCCTTGACGGTTTTTCAACATATCTACAACAAACAATTTACACAATGCGATCACAGAGATCCCAAGAACGCGAATAAACTTTTCCTCCTCCTCCATGGGTGTTTGATCAAAAGAAGAAGGAATCGCATACCCTGCATTATTGACTAATAATTCAATTCGATAAGCTTTTTGTTTACAAAAATCATAAAGTACTTGTGGGGCTTTTATATCGGTTAAATCACATGAAATATAATCCACTTCTATTCCAAAAGATGAAATCAACTCATTAGCTACTTTTCTTAAAAGAGGCTCTCTTCGTGCTGTCAATACTAAGTTATAATTTCGTTTTGCAAGTGATTTTGCAATCTCAAGCCCAATTCCTGATGAAGCACCTGTAATTAATGCATATTTATTTTTCATAAATAAAAAATCAATTAATCATATTAGTGTAGTACTCAAAAAAAAACCGCCTTTTACGACGGTTTAAATTCAAATTGGTATTTTAAAAATACTTAAGATAAAACGTTCTAATATACTAATAATTTTGTGATTTTCAAAATCCTTCACGTTTAAACCTTAATTTATGAAGAAAATTCATTTTGTTTAGACCCTCAAAAGCAAATATTAAAAAACTGACTTATATTTGAAAATAGTAAAGTTTCAAAAATGAAAGTTAAATTTATCTATACACTTTTTTTTATTTTTTTAATC
>JAURBX010000089.1 GCA_030828745.1 Flavobacteriaceae bacterium
AAACGCACATTTATGAGTGAAGAAAATCAAAACAAACAATATTCAGAAGATAGTATACAAGCCCTTGAAGGAATGGAGCATGTTCGCATGCGACCTTCAATGTACATAGGGGATATAGGTGTTCGAGGCCTACATCATTTAGTATACGAAGTTGTAGATAATTCGATTGATGAAGCTCTTGGAGGTTATTGTGATAAAATTGCAGTAACAATAAATGAGGATAATTCTATCACTACTAAAGATAATGGTCGTGGAATTCCTGTGGGAATTCACAAAAAGGAAGGGGTTTCAGCCCTAGAAGTTGTAATGACTAAAATTGGTGCTGGAGGTAAATTTGATAAAGATTCCTATAAAGTTTCTGGTGGTTTACACGGAGTAGGGGTTTCCTGTGTAAATGCACTTTCTGAGAGATTGACCGCTACTGTATACCGAGACGGAAAAATATGGGAGCAAACTTACGAAAGAGGAAAAGCATTGGATCCGGTCAAGAGTATTGGATATTCAGATGAAACGGGGACACTTGTAACTTTCAAGCCAGATGCTCAAATATTCACTCAAACCAGAGAATATAGCTATGATACCTTGTCATTGAGAATGCGCGAACTTGCTTATTTGAATAAGGGAATAACTATCACGATTACGGACCGTCGTGAAACTGATGATAATGGAGAATTCAAAACAGAAACGTTTTTATCAGAAAAAGGTTTAGTTGAATTCATCCATTTTTTAGATGAATCACGTGAAGCGATTATTGGTGACGTGATTTCTATGGAAGGGGAGAAAAACGAAGTTCCTGTTGAAGTAGCGATGATTTACAATACTTCCTATTCTGAAAACCTACATTCTTATGTAAACAATATCAATACCCATGAAGGGGGTACTCACCTTGCAGGATTTAGACGTGGATTGACTTCAACACTTAAAAAATATGCAGATAGTTCCGGCTTACTGGACAAACTCAAATTTGAAATTGCTGGAGATGACTTTAGAGAGGGTTTAACTGCAATTATTTCTGTAAAAGTAGGAGAACCACAATTTGAGGGTCAAACGAAGACCAAACTAGGAAATAGAGAAGTTACTTCTGCTGTTTCTCAAGCAGTATCTGAAATGCTAGAGAATTATTTGGAAGAGAATCCTAATGATGCAAAAATCATTGTTCAGAAGGTTATTTTAGCTGCCCAAGCTAGACACGCGGCTAAAAAAGCGCGTGAAATGGTGCAGCGAAAAACCGTCATGAGTGGGGGAGGTCTTCCGGGAAAATTATCTGATTGTTCTGAACAAGATCCAGCATTATGTGAGGTCTTTTTAGTTGAGGGTGACTCTGCGGGAGGTACAGCCAAGCAAGGGCGAGACCGAAATTTTCAAGCTATTCTTCCTCTTCGCGGTAAAATTTTGAATGTTGAAAAAGCCATGCAACACAAAGTTTTTGAAAATGAGGAAATCAGAAATATTTACACTGCTTTGGGAGTTACCATTGGGACAGAAGAAGACAGTAAAGCCTTGAATTTAGAAAAATTACGTTATCACAAAGTAGTAATCATGTGTGATGCTGATGTTGATGGAAGTCATATTTCAACACTAATCTTGACCTTTTTCTTCCGATATATGCGAGAACTTATTGAATCTGGGTATATCTACATTGCCACACCTCCTCTTTATTTAGTTAAAAAAGGACAGAAAAAAGATTATGCATGGAGTGATGATCAACGTGATCGTTTGATGCAGGAATTTGGATCTGGGTGTAGTGTCCAACGTTATAAAGGTCTTGGAGAGATGAATGCAGAACAGTTGTGGGACACAACCATGAATCCACAAGAACGTACTTTAAGACGAGTTAATATTGACAATGGGGGAGAAGCAGATCGAGTGTTCTCGATGTTGATGGGAGATGAGGTGCCGCCTCGAAGAGAGTTTATTGAAAAGAATGCGATCTACGCAAACATAGATGTATAATAATTTAAAAAAACAATAATGAAAGTTACCATAGTTGGAGCGGGAAATGTGGGTGCCTCTTGTGCAGAATATATTGCTCAAAAAAGAATTGCTAGTAAAGTTGTTTTACTGGACATCAAAGAAGGTTTTGCCGAAGGAAAAGCGCTAGATTTATTTCAAACAGCCACTACCTTAGGATTTAATACTTCTATTACGGGGGTAACCAATGATTACGCTGCTACTGCGGGTAGTGATGTGGTAGTAATTACCTCAGGAATTCCTCGTAAACCAGGAATGACAAGGGAAGAGTTAATCGGAATTAATGCTGGAATTGTACAGAGTGTATCTGAGAATGTTTTAGCCCATTCCCCGAACACGATTATTGTTGTCGTGTCCAATCCTATGGATACCATGACCTATTTAGCATTAAAAGCGACTGGTCTTCCAAAGAATAGAATCATTGGAATGGGAGGCGCACTGGATAGTTCGCGTTTCAAAACGTATTTATCACTTGCATTGGATAAGCCTGCCAATGACATTCATGGAATGGTAATTGGAGGACATGGAGATACAACAATGATTCCTTTGACACGTTTGGCGAGTTACAATGGAGCTCCAGTTTCACATTATCTAGATCAACCGGCACTTGAAAAAGTGGCTGCTGACACTATGGTTGGGGGAGCAACACTCACAAAACTTTTGGGAACTTCAGCTTGGTATGCACCGGGAGCCTCCGTGGCATATTTGGTGGATAGCATTTTGAATGATCAAAAACGTATGATTCCTTGTTCTGTTTATCTAGAGGGTGAATATGGTTTAAATGACATCTGTATCGGTGTGCCTTGTATCCTTGGAGCGAATGGAGTTGAGTCAATCGTTGATGTTCAATTAAATGATCAAGAGAAGCAATTGATGAGCGAAAGCGCCCAAAAAGTGTCTGCAATGAACGCTGCTTTAAACGATATTCTCTAATTTACTCCTTTTCATATTCATTAATTCTCCATAGAGTTGTCAATTCTTTGGTTTAATCCTATATTTGCACGCCTTAATTGAGCTTAAATTATATTGAAATGCAAAACAATTCTTTAATTCGAGTTTTCGGTCTTTTATTTGCACTCGTAAGTATTTACCAACTCTCCTTTACATTCATCGCTAGTAATGTAGAAAAACAAGCAGACGCCTATGCTGAACTATCTGTTTCTGAGGACGTTCCTGACTATTTAGAAGTTCGCGACCAAAGAGCTGCTGCTTATTTAGATTCCATAGGGAACAATAGTTTATACGGTTTTACAACCTATAACGACGCCAAAGATAAAGAGCTCAACAAAGGGCTTGACTTGAAAGGTGGAATCAACGTAATTCTTCAGATCTCGATTCGTGATATTTTAAGTGGATTGGCCGAGAATACTCGAAACCCTATATTCAATAAAGCATTAGACGAAGCTGATTTGCTTCAGAAGTCAACAGATGAACCTTATATCGAATCTTTCTTTAAAGCTTTTGATGCGGTAAAAAGTGGAGAAAAATTAGCTTCTCCTGACATTTTTGCCAACAGAACCTTGAGCGACGAAATTAATTTTGAAATGACGGATCAAGAAACTCAAGTGGTGATTCGTAGAAAAATTGATGAATCCATTGTTTCTGCCTTTGAAGTCTTGCGAAAACGTATCGATAAATTTGGAGTAACACAACCAAATATTCAACGGTTGGGTACTTCAGGAAGAATTCTTGTTGAATTGCCTGGAGCAAAAGACGTAGAACGTGTTCAAAATTTACTACAAAGTACCGCTCAATTGGAGTTTTGGGAAACCTACAAAAACGATGAGTTAATCAACTTCTTGATTGAAGCTAATGAATTTTTGAAGACTAAAGAGGATGATTCAACCCTTACTCTTGATGAGAAAAAAGATGACGCCTCAGCAATTGATGATTTATTAGCTGATGTTTCAGCTCAAGATTCAATCTCACTTTCCGCTTCAAACCCTATTTTGGATCGTATTGTTGGTCAAGGTTTTCAAGGGGGTCCAGTTTTAGCTCAATTTGCTTCACGTGACAGTGAGTTGATTTTGGATTATTTAAATCAACCTGAAGTAAGAAAATTATTACCTTCTCAATATCGCTATATTCGTTTTGCGTGGGGTAAACCTCTTACCAATAGTGACGTAGTTGAACTCTATGCGTTAAAATCAAATCGCGACAACCAAGCTCCTTTAAGCGGAGGTGTTGTTGTGGATGCCTTACAAACCTATGATCAAGTAGGAAATGCAGCTGTTTCCATGCAAATGGATTCCAGAGGTGCTCGAATATGGGAAGCCATGACAGGGAAGGCTTACAAAGAGGCTAGTAATATTGCAATTGTTTTAGATAATATTGTTTATTCCGCACCCGGTGTTTCTAGTGGAGCTATTGCAGGTGGGCGTTCTGAAATAACAGGAAACTTTACATTAAATGAAGCGATTGATTTAGCTAATGTACTTCGCGCGGGTAAACTTCCAGCTTCTGCTGAAATCATTCAATCTGAAATTGTTGGACCTTCATTAGGTCAGGAAGCTATTGAAGCTGGAGTATATTCCTTTATTATTGCACTCCTCTTTGTTTTGGGATGGATGATCTTTTATTACGGTAGTTCAGGATTCTATGCTGATATTGCTTTAATTTTAAATATCCTGCTCATCTTTGGAATTTTGGCTGGACTTGGAGCAGTACTTACACTCCCTGGTATTGCTGGAATTGTTTTAACGATTGGAATTTCTGTAGATGCTAACGTGCTTATTTTTGAGCGAGTTCGAGAAGAACTGGGTAAAGGAAAAGGAATACGTAAAGCCATTGCAGATGGATTTAACAATGCACTTTCATCCATTTTAGACGCTAATATTACTACGGGACTTACGGCTTTGATTCTATTTATTTTTGGTACCGGTCCGATTAAAGGGTTTGCAACAACCTTATTGATAGGTATCGGAACTTCATTGTTTACAGCTATTTTTATTACTCGAATTTTAGTTGACGCGCGAAATGAGAAAGGAAAAGATGTTTCTTTTTCAACCAAAGCAACCAAGGGCTTGTTATCCAACATCAGTATTTCTTTTCTACAAAGAAGAAAAGTAGCTTATATCATTTCTTCTATATTGATTGTTATAAGTTTAGCTTCTTTAACTTTCCAAGGTTTAAATCAAGGAGTCGACTTTGTTGGAGGTAGATCCTACACGGTTCGTTTTGAACAGCCTGTTAATCCAACTGAAATTGGCTCGATTTTATCTAATGAATTTGGTAGTGCTGAAGCAAAAACCTACGGAGAGGAAAATCAGTTAAAAATTACTACAAAATACAAAGTAGATGTAGAAGGTATTGAAGTTGATGAAGAGATTCAGAATAAACTTTTTGCTGCCTTGCAGCCTTATTTACCTGACGGCATGACCTATGATAGCTTTATTAATGGTAGTTCTCAAAAGGAAATAGGAATTATGTCATCCATCAAAGTAGGTCCAACCATTGCAGATGACATTAAGAATAATTCATTTTTGGCAGTTATTGGATCGTTGATTGTAGTTTTCTTATACATTCTTTTAAGATTCCAAAAGTGGCAATTTTCTTTGGGTGCTGTTGCTGCAGTTTTCCATGATGTTTTGATTGTATTAGGTATATTTTCAATCACTTATACCTTTATGCCTTTCAGTATGGAAATCAACCAAGCTTTCATTGCTGCGATATTAACGGTAATTGGATATTCCTTGAATGATACTGTAGTTGTATTTGACCGTATTCGTGAATTTTTAGCCGAGCATACTAAATGGGAGTTTGATACAACGGTAGATGCAGCGCTGAACAGTACGCTAAGTAGAACATTGAATACCTCTTTGACTACCTTAATTGTATTGCTAGCTATTTTTATTTTCGGTGGAGAATCTATCCGAGGGTTTATGTTTGCACTTATTATTGGTGTCTTAGTTGGAACTTACTCTTCAGTATTTATCGCAACTCCAGTAATGTTCGATACGCAAAGAAAGAAAGCAATAGAAAAAGAATAAGCGATAATTATCTTCTAAATAAAAAAGCCAAATCATTCGATTTGGCTTTTTTATTTAATACCCTTTTTTCTTGGCATTCCTGATATGGGCTAGATGATGCTCTCCATGCCAAGCATAAATTAAAATTGTTGTGTTTAAGGGGTAGTGTTTTTCTCGCTCTGGGTGGAGGTATTTTTTGGATAATTCTATTTCTGAAAGTGAGTTCAAGAAAAGAGTCCATCGTTTATGTAATGCGCTGATCAGGTCTAAACTGTATGATAAATCAGTATTGGTAGCATCGGGTAGCTCTGCCCAATTTGCTTCTTGGTAATCTTTAATAGATGGAGTATCCTCTAATATAGCATGTTTGAAACGCAAATAGGAATGCATGTGACTGTCTGCTAAATGATGAACTACTTGAGCAATAGTCCAACCCTCTGGACGGTAGCGATTTTGTAATACTTCTTCTGGGATATCAGCAACAGCTTTTCTAAGCTTTTCAGGAAACTCTTCAAGTTTGGTAATTCCTTTTTTTATTTCAGCTTTAGTAGGGTTTTTCGTCCACTCAAATTTTCCAATAGGGTAGGTTAATTTAAATAAGTCATTTTTATTCATAATTTGGTGTATTTAATTTTCATTCCTTTCGCTAATTGATATTCTTTACTTTGACCTGCAACTAGTTCTAAAACATACTTTGCAGGAACCAATGAAGGGATGCTAGACGGATCATTTGGGATCGAATTTTCATAAACATGAAGAATTTCAAGGTTTTCATTAAGAAAGATAAGATCAAGAGCTATGGGCGTATTTTTCATATAAAATGACCTCAGGGCACTATCTTCAAAGATAAAAAGCATTCCTTGATGGGACGCCATTTCTGTTCTGTACATTAATCCTGTTTGTCTCTTATATGGAGTATCTGCAAATTCAATATCATAGGTAACTAGGGTCTCTTCTCTTTGGTCTAAAATTTTTAGTTGCGCCTCTTTCTTGAACCCAATTGGAGCTTCTTTTATTTTCTTGGGAGCCTGAGTGCATGAAGAAAAAAAAGGATTGAAGCTGATGAGTAATACAAGAACTCTAAACTTCACTTGAAAGAGTATTTGTTTTTCGGAACATTAGAAAAAGTCCAAGTAAGATCAAAGGAATACTTAACCATTGTCCAGTTGAAAGAACGGGTAAGTACTCTTCGAAACCGCCTTGACTTTCCTTGAGAAATTCGACCAGAAACCGAATAATGAACATACTCGTAAAAAAGACGCCTAATAAATATCCTGGTTTCTCTTTTTTAGGAGTTTTATAGACCTGCTTGAGAATGAAAAACAAAACGAGATAACCAAGGGCTTCATATAATTGTGCAGGATGTCTGGGAGCATTTTCACCACGATTTAAAAAAACAACACCAAAATTGGATTCAGAATATTTCCCTACAATTTCAGAATTAAAGAAATTTCCAATTCTAACAAAACTAGCTCCAATTGCAACTGGAATAGTAACTCTGTCAATAATCCAAGAGAGGGGCTTGAACTTGAATTTTCTTCTATATAGATAAAGTCCAATGAGCGAACCAATGACTGCCCCGTGACTTGCTAACCCTCTAAAGCCGGTAAAAGTATAGCCGGTAGGGGTGTCTCT
>JAURBX010000120.1 GCA_030828745.1 Flavobacteriaceae bacterium
ACCCAGCGTATTTCGCAAGAAACCTTTGATGCTTTTACAGAAAATCCCGATGTTTTGCCCGTCAATCTCATCCAATATGACCCTGGCTTTTGGGAGGGTTATACCATCATAGAACCCAATCAGGCAATTAAAAAATTTAAAGTAGAGAAATAATTTTTTAATAAAACAATAGGATCCCATAAGGACCCTAAAATTTTCAATATATTTCAATTACATTAGCGTAAAACCTAAAGTAATGAGAAACTTTTTATTGCTACTACTCATTTGTTGCCTATTAACTCAATGTCAGTCAATCAATACTGAAAACACGTCGGTTACTTTTACAATTGATTCCTTTGATGTGGCCAACAATCAAATGGAAGTTACTTTTTCCATCACGAATCCTACTGAAAGCACTTGGGATGGAGGCAACTGGTCCCTGCATTGGAATTCAATTTTTGGCGAAACTATACCCGAAAGCCTCCCTGAAGGAATGGAATATACTTATGTGGATGGACAACAATATTTGATCTTAGTCTTTGGAGAACAATACAGTCTAAAACCCAATGAGAAATTAATTTTTTCAGCAAAACAAAAGGAAATTATCCCACGTTTAGCCATGGGGCCTTTGGGTTTTTTTGTACATCTAGAGAAAACACAAACCAATATCGATCTAACAAGTGAAATCGTTTGGGAAAATGCAAAAGGAATTGAGGAACTTAATATTCCTTCTGCTGCGGATCGTTATGCCACCTACGAAGCTTTAGAATTAGTGGATAAAGAAAAACTAGATTGGGTAATACCCTCTCCTCAAAAACAAATTATATCTCGAAATTACCGCACTCCAACTGCTTTGAATTTTGATTTGAGTGGGTTTGAAATAGATACAGATTTCATCAAAAAAAGACTTCAAGAAGGGCTTAGAGTTCAAGTGGATTCTGAAGCGAATTCTGATTCTAATATAAAAGTGATCAAAAACAATGCTTTAGAAAAGGAAGCGTATATTCTTCGTATTACCGAAACCGAAATTCAAATGGAAGCCAGTCATACTGCGGGACTATTCTATGCCTTTGAATCCTTGCATCAAATTCTCTTGATTGCACAAAACGAAGAAAAAGGATGGCCCTTACTTACGATTGAAGATGCACCCCGATTTCAAAATAGAGGATTTATGTCTGATGTGGCCCGAAACTTTTACCCCAAAGAAAAACTCTTCCAAGTGTTAGATTATATGGCCCTTTATAAATTGAATCGTTTTGATTTAAAACTCAGTGATGATGACGGATGGCGTATAGAAATTCCTGGTCTCCCTGAACTCACTGAAGTTGGAGGAAATCGAGGATATACTCAAGATGAAAATGATCGCTTAATCCCAATGTATGGCTCAGGATCTGGGGATCAAGACAGTAAGGGAAATGGATTTTTAAGTGGACAGGATTTTGTTGAAATCATTCAATACGCCAAGCAGCGAAATATTGAAGTGATTCCGCAAATTAGTTTTCCCTCTCATGCACGAGCCGCTATAAAAGCCATGAAAGCACGCTTTGAGAATTTTAAAGCGGCGGGAGACATGGAAGCTGCTACGGAATACATGCTTCATGATCCAGAAGATCAAAGTCAATACCGCTCCGCACAATTGTATACGGATAATGTAGTTTGCATTTGTGATCCCAGTGCTTACCGCTTTTATGAAAAAATAGTTTTTGAGATTAATGCACTTTATGAAAAGGCAGAGGTACCCATGAAAGTATTCAATATTGGAGCCGATGAATTACCATTCGGTCCTTGGAGAAAATCTCCAAAATGCGCAGCTTATATAGCAGATCACAAAGAGATTCCCTCCATTAATGAGCTGTACAATTATAATTTAAAATTGCTAAACTCAATCATCACCAAAGTGGGATCAAGAATGGTGGGCTGGGAAGATGCGCTTCTAGTTCACAGTGAAAATGAACAGTCCGAACTCAATATCAAAGAAGAACTCTTGGATTTAGACTTTATCCCCTATGTATGGAACAACAGCTGGGGAGGGGGACGTGAGGATATGATTTACAGACTAGCCAACAAAGGGTTTAAGACAATCATGAGTAATTCATCTGCCTTTTATTTCGATATGGTTGATGATTTTGATATGGAAAATAGTGGTATGAGTTGGTCGGGTTATGTTACTTATCAGGATAGTTGGGGCACAGAACCTTTAAATGTTTTTGCCAACAAGGTAAAACTAAAATCCCTTGGAATTGATGAAGTTTCTGTAGCAACTAAAGAACTTCTGAAACCAGAGGCCTTAGAAAACTTTTTAGGAATTCAATCACAATTATGGACGGAAACAATCACCTCTGAAGAAATTTTTGACGCCTTATTCATGCCGAATTTAATCGTTTTCTCGCAAAGAGCATGGGCTGCAAAAGAACCTTGGCTAGAATTAGATACAGCTGAAGATCAAAAGCCAGCCCTTGAAAAAGCATGGAATTTATTTGTAAACAACTTGGGACAAAGACAGCTACCAATCATCAACCAACTCTATGGCGGAATTGATTTTGACCTTCCTAAACCAGGAGGAATTGTAACCGATGGAGCATTGCAGGTAAAACAACAGTTTCCGGGTCTGTCTGTCCGTTATACCCTAGACGGAAGCGAACCCACTTCTAAAAGTTTACTCTACACTGAAAAAATAAAATTACCCCCGCAATCAACAATTCGTTTACGAAGTTTTGACACTAGAGATAGAGGGGGGAAAAGTATTTTATTAAACTAAATTATTTAAATCTATGGAAACAAAAAATCAGCGCTTATTGTCTCTAGATATTTTAAGAGGCCTTACCATTATCCTAATGATTGTAGTTAATGATCCGGGATCTTGGAGTGAAGTTTATGCTCCTTTTCTACATGCGGAATGGAATGGACTTACTCCTACAGACTATGTATTCCCTACCTTTTTATTCATCGTAGGGGTCTCCATTGTATTGTCCTTGGGCAAACAAGTAGATTCAGGAAAAACACGCTCACAAATTGCTAAGAAAGTAATTTGGAGAGCCTTTAAAATATATGCAGTCGGAATTTTCTTATGGCTCTGGCCCAGTTTTAACTTTGAAGGCATTCGCTGGGTGGGTGTCCTTCCTAGAATTGCATTGGTCTTTTTAGCTTGTGGCCTCATCTTTCTTTATACCTCCAGAAAAACACAAGGGTATTTAGGAATCGGAATTCTTCTGGGATACTGGATTCTAATGGCCTATGTTCCTGTTCCTGGTATAGGGTCTCCAGATTTATCGTTACCCGAAAAGAATTGGGCTCATTACTTGGATTCCTTCCTGATTCCCGGGAGATTATGGAAATACACTTGGGATCCTGAAGGCTTTTTAAGCACCTTACCTGCAATTGTAAGTGGTCTAATTGGAATGTGGGCGGGATATATCCTTTTGAGGAAAGAAGAGCTTAGAACGCGGCTTAATCAACTTTTCTTCAATGGCTTTATCTTACTCTTTTTAGGAGACGCAATGCAATGGGTATTTCCTTTCAATAAAAACTTGTGGAGCTCTTCCTTCACACTATTTATGGGCGGTATTGGAATGTTATCCTTAGCTGCTTTTAGTTATTATTTTGATGTAAAACAAAGTCGTTTTAAATTCCAATTTGCCCATGTCTTTGGCGTTAATTCCATTTTCGCCTATGCGATGTCCAGCATCCTTACTGTACTTTTTTATAGTTCCAAATGGTTTGGATTTGCTCTAAATGAAAAATTTATGGGATTTTGGGAGAATATCGGCCTTCCTCTGAAGCTTGGGTCTTTGGTTTATGCGCTCCTCTACGTGTTGGTCATTTGGCTCCCGACCTATTATTTGTTTAAAAAGAAAATTTACATAAAATTATAATCAAAAAGAATCGACCTCAAAGAGGCCGATTCAAAACAAAAACAAATAATTGATTTAGATTAATGCACAGTAATCAGCTTTTTGGACTGAGGGAGTGCTTCTTTTCGTTTGGGCAACGAAATATGGAGCACGCCTTCTGCATATTTTGCCACAATTTTTGCAAGTTCAACACTTTCGGGAAGCGTAAATGAACGCCTGAAACTATCAAAACTAAATTCTCGACGTGTAAATTTTCCTTTTTCAGAAGTCCTTTCTTCTTTCTGGTTTGCAGAGATAGAAAGGATTCCCTCCTCCATTTCAATGGTGAAATGATCTTTTTGCATTCCCGGTGCGGCGAGTTCTATCTCAAACTGCTTTTCTTTTTCTATGATGTTTACCGCAGGTTGGGATACGGAAGATGAAAGTAGTTTGCTATTCCATTCTTGATTCATGAAATCATCTACCAACGATGGAAAAAAGGGTGTTTGTTTGCGTATTAAATTCATAATATTTTGTTTTTAGGTTAACAATTTTATTTGTTTACGCTAAAGCAAAACTAAGACCAAAAGCAAATTTTGACACTTTGGCATTCTTTTTCAATAAAATACTGACATTTTGTCAATTAGCTGATAGCCTCTTGTACTTTATCGGCAGCTTCCTGGAAAGCAGTAGCCGAAAGCACATTCAATCCAGAAGAATCGATGAGCTCTTTTGCAATATCCGCATTGGTTCCCTGTAAACGCACAATAATCGGCACTTGAATTGCATCTCCTAGGTTTTTGTAGGCATCTACTATCCCCTGAGCTACTCGATCGCAGCGAACAATTCCTCCAAAAATATTAATCAGAATTGCTTTCACCGCTGGGTCCTTTAAAATCAAACGGAAAGCGGTTTCTACACGTGCTGCATCGGCAGTTCCTCCAACATCAAGAAAGTTGGCAGGATCCCCTCCGGCTTGTTTGATTAAATCCATGGTTGCCATCGCAAGTCCAGCGCCATTAACCATACACCCGACATTACCGTCTAAGTCAACATAATTTAAACCTACAGCCCGAGCTTCCACTTCAACAGGATTCTCTTCACTCAAATCACGAAGGGCTTCAAAATCAGGATGTCTGAAAAGACTGTTGTCATCTAGAGTCACTTTTGCGTCTACAGCAATAATTCGATCGTCTGATGTCTTTAACACAGGATTAATTTCAAAAAGAGAAGCATCCGAACCTACATAAGCTTTGTATAATGCACTTACGAATTTAGTCATGTCCTTAAAGGCAGCTCCAGAAAGCCCTAAATTGAAGGCGACCTTCCTTGCTTGAAAAGCCATTAGTCCCAAAGCTGGATCAATTTCTTCTGTAAAAATCAAATGAGGAGTTGCTTCAGCTACCGCCTCAATATCCATCCCCCCTTCGGTAGAATACATGATCATGTTTTTTCCTGTCGCACGATTCAAAAGGATGGACATATAAAATTCACTGGGCTCAGAAGCACCTGGATAATAAACATCTTCAGCAACCAAAACTTGATTTACTTTTTTTCCTTCAGGTGGGGTTTGTGGGGTAATCAATTGCATCCCAATAATGGAGTCTGCGATTGTCTCAAGCTCTTGAAGGTTTTTAGCCAACTTCACTCCTCCACCTTTTCCTCGCCCTCCGGCATGGATTTGAGCTTTCACGATGTGCCAATCGGCACCTGTTGTTTCTGTGAGTTGTCTTCCCGCTGCAACCGCTTCAGCGGCTGTTTTTGCAACAATTCCACGTTGTATCGTTACGCCAAATCCAGCTAAAACCTCTTTTCCTTGATATTCATGTA
>JAURBX010000091.1 GCA_030828745.1 Flavobacteriaceae bacterium
GGCCTCTCCAGAGATCAGAGCTCAACGGCGTCATAAAGAGCAGTTGGAAGCTGGGAATTTAGAATCCTATGAAGCTGTTTTAAGCAATGTTAAAGCTAGAGATCATCAGGATTCAACACGAAAGATCAATCCGTTACGAAAAGCAGACTCCGCGCTTGAAATAGATGTTAGTTCGCTTTCTATTGAAGAAGTATATCAGTCCATGTCAAAGCAGATTTCAAGAGTAATTGAAACCTAAAATTACATTAAAAAATTCTATTTATTATTTGTTTATCAAGTGATTAAGGCTATATTTGCACGCTTTTAATTGGAAGGAAAAACCGAAAGCAACAACAATTTTATAAACGACTTCTGTATCTGCAATTCAGGTTTTCCCGTATACAGAATACAAAAAACCCATCGGAAATGGCTAAAAAACCAACCGAAGAGGCTGCAGCCAAAAGCGCTGAGTCCAAGAAAGCAGTAACTCCAAAAAAAACAACTGCTAAAAAAACCACAAAAAAAGAAGTAGCACCCAAAGTAGAAGATACCGAAGCGACTCCCGTTGCTGAAGAAGCTACTCCTGTTATTGAAGAAACTGCTCCTGTAGTTGAAGAAGCTGCACCTGCAGTAGAAACCACTGTTGATGTTGCTGTGGTTGAAGAAGAAAAAACCTCTAAAGTTGATGAAAAAGCAGCACAAGCTGAATTTCTAGACAACTTTAACTGGCACAATTATCAAGAAGGAATCGATGTGATCGAGGACAAACAACTTGATGAATTCGAAAAATTAGTAAAAGAAAATTTCGTTGATACTTCTGATGAAGATGTGATTGAAGGAGAAGTAGTTTACATGACAGAGCGTGAGGCTATAATCGATATCAATGCAAAATCTGAAGGGGTTATCTCACTCAATGAATTTCGTTACAATCCAGATTTAAAAGTAGGCGATAAGGTAGAGGTCATTGTTGACACTCGCGAAGATCGTACAGGTCAATTGGTTCTATCTCACCGTAAAGCACGTGTAATCAAAGCTTGGGATCGTGTAAATAATGCACATGACAATGCTGAGATTGTAAGTGGTTTTGTTAAATGTAGAACAAAAGGGGGAATGATTGTCGATGTATTCGGCATTGAAGCTTTCTTACCAGGCTCTCAAATTGATGTGAAGCCGATTCGTGATTACGATCAATATGTAAATAAAACAATGGAATTTAAAGTTGTGAAAATTAATCACGAATTTAAAAACGTTGTTGTTTCTCATAAAGCTTTGATTGAAGCAGATATTGAAGAACAGAAAAAAGAGATCATTGGTCAACTAGAAAAAGGACAAGTTTTAGAAGGAACTGTGAAAAACATTACATCTTACGGAGTCTTTATTGATTTGGGTGGTGTAGACGGATTAATTCACATCACAGATCTTTCTTGGAGTCGAATCAATCATCCAAGTGAAATTTTGGAATTGGATCAAAAGTTAAATGTTGTAATTCTTGATTTCGATGACAACAAGTCTCGTATCCAATTAGGATTAAAACAATTAAGTAAACACCCATGGGATGAGATTTCTGAGACACTAAAAGAAGGTGAAAGAGTCAAAGGTAAAGTAGTTGTTATTGCAGACTACGGTGCTTTTGTTGAAATCGAAGAAGGTGTTGAAGGATTAGTTCACGTTTCTGAAATGTCTTGGTCTACTCATTTACGATCTGCACAAGATTTCGTAAAAGTAGGGGATGAAGTAGAAGCGATTATTTTATCCATAGACCGTGAGTCACGAAAAATGTCTTTAGGGATCAAGCAAATTACGCCAGACCCATGGACCGACATTACGTCTAAATATCCAATCGGATCCAAACATTCTGGTTTGGTAAGAAACTTTACCAACTTCGGAGTATTTATTGAATTGGAAGAAGGAATTGATGGATTAGTTTATATCTCTGATTTATCTTGGACTAAAAAAGTGAAGCACCCGTCTGAGGTTCTTGCTTTAGGAGACAAGATTGACGTGATTGTTCTTGAATTAGACGTTGAAGGACGTAAATTAAGTTTAGGTCACAAACAAACGAAAGACAATCCTTGGGATAAATACGAAAAGGAGTTTGGTTTAGAATCTGAGCATACTGCAAAGATTACTGAGATGGTTGACAAAGGAGCTACGATTCATTTTAATGAAGATATTATTGCTTTTGTACCTTCTCGACATTTAGAGAAAGAAGATGGCTCTAAATTAGGGAAAGGAGATGAAGCTGTTTTCAAAATCATAGAATTCAATAAAGAGTTCAAAAGAGTAGTTGCTTCTCATACCGTTCTTTTCAAAGAGCAAGAGATTAAAAACCTTAAGCGTGCCACTAAGAATGTAGCTTCGGCGAATTCTGAAAAAACAACCTTAGGAGATTTAGACGCCCTTGCAAACTTGAAAGAGCAAATGGATAATGATAAATAATTACCCATTGTAATATATTTTTTAAAACCCTCCTTTGGAGGGTTTTTTTTATACTCAATAAAATAATACTTTTGTATTATATACCAACTATGACGCCTAAAGTCCTTCTTAGCGAAAAAAGGGTTAACATCATGTTAAACAGGCTCTGTTGTCAATTGATCGAACGTCATGGCGATTTTTCTGAAACTGTTTTGGTAGGACTTCAGCCTCGAGGGGTGCTGCTTCTAGATCAACTCATCCATTTACTTCATGAAAATGGAATTTTCTCTATTCAAAAAGGAAAGCTAGATACTACTTTTTTTAGAGACGATTTTCGGAGAAATGAAGTTCCTCACAATGCAAAAGCGACAGAAATGGAGGTAAGCATAGAAGGAAAAAATGTAGTTTTAATCGATGATGTTTTATTTACAGGAAGAAGTATTCGGTCTGCTCTAACCGCTATTGATACCTACGGACGTCCAAAATCAATTGAATTGTTAGTCTTGGTCGATCGACGCTTTAGTCGTCATTTACCCATTCAACCCGACTATCTTGGAGCACAAATCGATGCATTACAAGGGGATAAGGTAAAAGTGGTTTGGTCTGAGAATGCATTTAATAATATTGTTTATCTAGAAAAGCAAAGCCAATGAAGACCTTAAGTGTTTCTCACCTTTTAGGGATCAAGTATCTCAAGCCAGAAGATTTACACTTAATTTTTGAAACGGCGACCCATTTTAAAGAAGTCATTAATCGACCGATTAAAAAAGTACCGAGTCTAAGAGACATTACCATTGCTAATTTATTTTTTGAGAACAGTACTCGAACAAAACTTTCCTTTGAATTGGCGGAAAAGCGTCTCAGTGCAGATGTACTTAATTTTTCTGCAGCGCAGTCCTCAGTTAAGAAAGGAGAGACTTTAGTGGATACAGTCAATAATATATTGGCCATGAAAGTGGATATGGTTGTGATGCGACATCCCCATCCGGGAGCGGCTCATTTTTTATCTCAACATGTTAAATCTTGTATTATTAATGCCGGTGACGGAACGCATGAGCATCCCTCACAAGCTTTATTGGATGCATTTTCACTTCAAGAAAAATTTGGTGACTTAGGAGGAAGGCGAATAGCTATAGTGGGTGATATTTTGCATTCAAGAGTAGCTTTGTCCAACATATATGCATTGAAAATGTTGGGTGCCGAAGTGCGTCTTTGTGCTCCAAAGTCATTACTTCCCAAACATATCGAGTCCTTGGGAGTGAGTGTTTCAACAGATTTAATGGAAGTACTCAATTGGTGTGATGCTGCCAATATGCTTCGTGTACAAAATGAACGTATGGAGTTGAGTTATTTTCCAACGACACGAGAGTATAGTCAGAATTTTGGACTTACAGGAGAACGCCTAAAAAAATTGCGAAAAGAAATCGTGGTATTGCATCCGGGACCAATCAATCGAGGTGTTGAAATCACAAGTGAAGTTGCAGACTCAGATCAGGCTATCATCCTAGATCAGGTTGAAAACGGCGTCGCAATCCGAATGGCCATTATTTACCTGCTCGCTTCTAAATTGAATATTCCTTTAAAATGATAGATTGGGAGGAAAACAATATAGGATATCTTACTGCAGACGATTTTGTAAAAAATAGGAAAGCCTGCCTGGCCTCTTTAAAAGAAAGAAAAAATTCAGATTTGATTTTAGACTGTAAAACTTCTTTACCTACTCCTGAGGAATTAGAAGAAGTAGTGGCACATCAAGAAAAAGGGGGAATGTGTTTTGTAATTCTCCTCTCCCCAGAGCAAAGCCATCCTTTTCCGTCAGCATGGGTAGTCGTCCCAACAAAAACAGAAGCACTGGATTTCATATCCTTTGAACAAATGCAACGTGACTTAGGCTTTTAAGATGATGGAATTAACCATATTAGGCTGTCATTCAGCAACTCCAAGAGAAAATAAACACACCACTTCACAATTATTAGAAGTCGGTGGAAATCTATTTTTAATTGATTGTGGAGAAGGAACTCAGATTCAATTGCGTAAATCGAAAGTTCGATTTTCTCGTATCCAACATATTTTTATTTCGCATTTACACGGTGACCATTTTTATGGTTTAATAGGACTCATCAGTACTTTTCGATTATTAGGGAGAACCGCTCCCCTTCATGTTTATGGTCCCAAGGGAATCAAAGAAATTATAACACTACAATTGAAACTAGCAAAATCTTGGACAGATTATCCGCTTCATTTTCATGAATTAGAAAAAAACACTAGTGAGCTTATTTTTGAAGATGAAACTGTGCAAGTGGAGACCCTACCTTTAGATCATAGGGTGTACACAAATGGATTTTTATTTACAACTCAATCTACCAAGCGAAAAATTAATACAGAAGCACTTAAAGAAATTGATTTGCAGCCCTTTCATTATCAACAATTACAGCAAGGAACAGACATTACATTAGACAACGGTAAGGTTTTGGAAAATGATGCCTATACGTTGCCGCCTAGTCCACCTATGAAGTACGCCTATTGTAGTGATACGGCTTATTTTGAACCGTTAGTTCCACTGATTAAAGAGGTGGATTTATTATATCATGAAGCAACTTTTTTAGAAAAAAATAATACATTGGCTTCTAAAACTAAACACAGCACGGCAAAACAAGCTGCACAAATTGCGAAAATGGCCAATGTAAAACAATTGATGGTGGGACATTTTTCCAATCGATATCCCAATAAAGAAGATTTTATTTCTGAGGCTTCGGGCATTTTTAAGAATGTCATTTTAGCAAAAGACCTCAAAACGTTTAAAATATAACTGAAAGGGTACGTAACTTATAACAATATGGAACAAGAAGATTTAGGACATTTACGAAAATCTTATCAAAAGGGCGCATTGCATGTTGATGACATTCAAAATGATCCCATGACATTTTTTAAAAAATGGTTCGATGAGGCTAATCATACTCCAGCAATTGAAGAAGCCAATGCGATGACTCTTTCTACTTTAGGACTGGATGATTATCCCAAATCTAGGATCGTACTTTTAAAAGCACTAACAGAAGAAGGTTTTACTTTTTATACCAACTATCAAAGTGAAAAAGGAACCTCCATTGAGCATCATGCTAAAGTAGGCTTAGCTTTTTTTTGGCCCGCATTAGAACGCCAAGTGATCATCAAAGGAGAAGCTGTAAAACTCAGTGCTGAAGCTTCAGATGCTTATTTTCAAAGCCGACCCAAAGGAAGTCAAATTGGTGCGTTGGTGTCCGATCAAAGTAAAGTGATTTCCGACCGATCCATTATGGAGGCTAAGTTGGAAGCCCTGGAAATTGAATATGCAGATAAGCAAGTGCCACGCCCTGAACATTGGGGAGGCTATGTGGTTATTCCTCAATGCATCGAATTTTGGCAAGGAAGACCCAACCGTCTCCACGATCGAATTCGCTGTCAGCTTCAAGGTAGTTTCTGGAATATTGAACGTTTGGCACCTTAAGATGAAAGAGCTACTTCTTTTACGTCATGCCAAGTCTTCTTGGGATTATGCAGTTTCAGATCGCAACCGACCCCTGACAGAAAAGGGAATGAAGCGAATAACTCAAATGGCTATAGCAAGCTCTACCATTTTTCAGAGCCAAGAAATTATTTTTTCAAGCCCTGCCAATAGAGCCTTGCATACCGCTACTTTGATGATGCATACCCTAGGAATTGATTTTAAAAAATTGAACGTAAATGAAACGCTATACACCTTCGAGGCGTCGCAACTACTAGATTTTATTTATGCTCTAGAGGATCAATTCGACAAGGTAATTTGTGTAGGACACAATCCTGCGTTTAGTAATGTGATAAGTTATTTAAGTGATACGACCATAGGAAACCTTCCAACTGCAGCCTGGGCAAGAATTACATTTACTCAGTCCCACTGGTCAGATGTTTCTGATGGAAAGTGTACTTTAGGTTTGCCAAAGGAAAGATTAGCGTGATATGATGGAGGATGAACTTTATATAAATCGAGAAATAAGTTGGTTGGATTTCAATGCCCGGGTGCTTCAAGAAGCAGCGGATCCTAAAGTTCCCTTGTTGGAACGACTGAGATTCATCGGAATATTCTCGAATAATTTGGATGAGTTTTTTCAAGTACGCTATGCTACGGTGCAACGAATTGCTCAATCTGAGAAGACGGGAAGAAAAGTTTTTGGAGGGAAAAACGCAAAAGATCTTTTGAAAGCAATTACCCAGAAAGTAATTGAACAACAAAAAGAAACCAACAGCATCCTTACCGATATTGAAAGTGAGCTTGAAAAAGAGCAAATTTATTTTGTAAATGAAAAGAATGTGTTTGAAGCACATCAAGAATTTTTAAAGGAATACTTTATTCGTAAGGTAAGTCCTGCGCTGATGACCATTATTATTTCTGATAATTCTCTTCAAGATTTTTCTAACAACCATGCGTTTTTAGCAGTGAAGCTTTCGTTTAAAAACCCGAAACAATTTAAAAATCAATACGCATTAATAGAGATTCCGACAGAACTCGATCGCTTTATTGTTTTACCCTCGATTGATGGAAAACAATATGTCATGTTTTTGGATGACTTAATTCGATATCATTTCCATTTAATTTTTAATTTCTTCGAGTTCTCCAATATCGAAGCTCATATGATTAAAGTGACGCGTGATGCCGAACTAGATATGGAAGGAGATGTATCCAAAAGTTATATCAATAAAATTGTAGAAAGTGTGCGGGAGCGAATTTTAGCTGAGCCTGTTCGTTTGGTTTATGATAAAGAAATCGATACGGAAACTTTAAACATAATAAAAAAGCTGTTGGGAATTGATAGTACTGATAGTTTGATTCCTGGGGGAAGATATCATAACCGTAAGGATTTTATGAAGTTTCCTCAATTGAACAGAAATGATTTGTTGTACAACAAAATGGAGCCCATCCCAATAGAGGGATTATCGTTAGAGAAAAGTATTTTTAAAGCCATCGAAGCAAAAGATTTTCTTTTGTATGCTCCATATCACAGTTTTTCCTTTGTCATCAAATTTTTGCGTGAAGCGGCCTTAGATCCCGATGTAAGTTCCATCAAGATTACGATTTACCGTTTATCTCAACTTTCAAATGTTGCCA
>JAURBX010000106.1 GCA_030828745.1 Flavobacteriaceae bacterium
ATAAAATAGAAGCAATGATTGCCTATGCTTTTGAGTCTAATCGTTGTAAGCGAAATGTGATTTTGAACTATTTTGGATCGTCCCCAAGTGGGATTTGTGAAAATTGTTCTTCCCTCACTTGTAATCACGATTTAGATGCAGAGCACGATTTTGAAAATAAATTAATGCAATTATTAAAAGCAGAGCCTCATTCAATTCAGGAGCTGAAACAAAAGTTGTATTTTGAGCCTTTAGCATTGCAAATTGTTTTAGAGCGACTATTGAATCAACAAAAAATCAAACAAAGCGAAACACAAAAATACTATTGGATATATGAATAACAAACCCACCCTTCCCAAGATTGTTTTTTTTGGTACCCCAGAGTTTGCTCGATTTTGTCTGGAACGATTAGTCACAGCGGGTTTTCCAATCCTTGCAGTAGTGACAGCACCTGATCGAAAGGCGGGTAGGGGAAAGATGATGAAAGCTTCAGCGGTTAAAGTTTACAGTGAAGAGCAGCAACTACACCTTCTACAACCAGAAAACCTAAAAGACCCCTCTTTTGTAGAATATTTGAGAACTTTAGCTCCCACAATACAAGTGGTTGTAGCCTTTAGAATGTTACCCAAAGTAGTTTGGCAAATTCCTAAATTAGGAACGCTAAATTTACATGCTTCTTTGCTGCCAAATTATCGTGGTGCTGCCCCTATTAATTGGGTTATAATCAATGGCGAGTCCAAAACAGGAGTTTCTACCTTTATTATTAACGAAGCGATTGATACTGGAGCTCTTTTATTGCAAAAGGAAATTACAATTAAAGCGGATGATACTGTGGGGTCATTACATGATGCCTTATTGGAAATTGGAGCTCCTTTGATTGTAGATACATTAATCGGTTTAGCAGAGCGTACTTTGATTCCCAAACTTCAGCAAACGAAAGGGGATGAAAAAGAAGCACCAAAATTGACTTCAGAAAACACAAGTTTGAATTGGAATGATTCTTTAACTGCGCTTGTGAATAAAGTGAGAGGCTTGAGCCCATATCCTGGAGCATGGTCTTTATTTACTAATAAAGGAGAAGAAGGAAGAATTAAAATTTTTAAAGCTTCAGCGGTCTACGAAACACATTCAAATCCTTTGGGTCAAATCTGTGTAAAAGAGAATAAAATACTCATTGCATCTCAAGAAGGCTATTTAAATTGTACAGAAATTCAACTCCCTAATAAGAAGCGAATGTCAGCTGAAGCCTTATTGAATGGTTATTCGTTTGATGAAAATGCAAGATTTTTGAGCTAAAATGAGCCACCATTATCAACAAAATCCCTTACTTATCAACAAAACAGCGTATTTTTCGTAGATTATGTGTGCTCCTCTCAAAATCCGTATAAATTTGTTAAATAACCTTATAAAATAAAACATTATGAACAAAACAGAATTAATTGATGCTATGGCAGCTGATGCTGGTATTTCTAAAGCAGCAGCAAAAAAAGCACTAGAATCTTTCTTAGGTAGCGTAGGTGGAACTCTTAAAAAGGGAGGCCGTGTTTCTTTAGTAGGATTCGGATCTTGGTCTGTATCTAAAAGAGCAGCTCGTGACGGAAGAAACCCACAAACAGGGGCTACAATCAAAATTGCAGCTAAAAATGTTGTGAAGTTTAAAGCAGGTGCTGAATTATCTGGTTCAGTAAACTAAATCGCACATTAGATTTATATTAAAAGCTCCCTAGTGGAGCTTTTTTTATATCTTACCTTGAATGAAACCAGGAAAATTTCTTATTGCAACTCCTTCTTCTATTGGAGACACTAATTTCCAAAGATCTGTTGTTCTATTGGTAGAACAAAAAGAATCAGGAACTATTGGGTTTATTCTCAATAAAAAGCTGGACTACAACTTAGATGAAGTTATGGAAGGTGTTTCTGTGAAGATTCCATTGTATTTTGGTGGTCCTGTAGAACAAGACAGTCTTTTTTTTATACATCAAGCCGCTGATTTAATTCCCAACAGTCTTCATATTTCCCAGAACTTTTACTGGAGTGGAGATTATAAAACGGTAATCGAACTAATTAATAGTAAGAAGCTTAAAGAGCATCAAATTCGTTTTTTTTTGGGTTATTCGGGTTGGGGGGAACACCAGCTTGAAGATGAAATTGAACGTAAATCATGGATCTTAGCAGAGGCTTCTCATGAGTCAGATTGGATTTCCAATTCTTCCACTACTTTATGGAAGGAACATATGATCGCATTAGGGGGTAAATACCTGCTCTGGTCTAATGCTCCAGAAAATCCAAGCTGGAATTAGTCCAGTTGTTTTAGAAATTTTTCAAAAATGGAACTCACCTTTTTTTGAAGGTAAGTTGTTTTTCGATAATGGGTGACATTTTGTGCTCCATTTTCAATAGATAGGAGAATGATTTCCTCCGACTTTTGAAGCTCAAAAGGATTGATTGCTTGTTCTGTCATTCTATATTCGCTCTGTTCTTTCCCGATCCATTGATTAAAAGCAGATCGAATCACAAAATCCTGACAGCCAGATTCTAAATGAGGCGTTAAGATTGTATTTCCCTGCACTAAATAAATAGAACCCGATGTCGATTCTACAAGATTTTTATGATCATTAAGTAATACACAATCCTCCAAACCATTTTCCAAGGCATAAGCTTTAGCAATTTGTCTTAAGGTTTGATTTGTGGAGGATAAATTGGAAAAAAAACCACTGGGAACCCATTCTTCTTTGTATAAGTCTAATGCAAAGGAAGCCTCAGCGAGAGAAGTAAAGGAAGGAATTCCATCGACTGAAATAATAAAATAAACACCCGTTTGATTTTTTATAAATTTAAAATAAATTAGGTGGTCTTCATACTTGGAGTGGTTTTGCCCCAGCGTTCTTAGGGTTTCATTTTTTAAGTATTCCATGGTAAAGCCCATAGGAATAATAAAGCGTTGTCTTCGAAGGGCAGCAATTATTCTAAAATAATGCAATTCCCATAGTAATATTTTACCCTTAGAACTCCGCAAATTTTCTTCTACTGAATAGTCGTGCAATAGGCTGTGAATAGTTGCTTCATCGCCTTCCGAAAGACTTGAAACTAGCGTTCCATTACAGTTGATCATAGGTAACGATTAACTTGCACCCAATACCTGTTTAAGGTCAGACACAAGATTATCCCAAAGCATTTTTGATTCTTCAATCTCATCTTCTTCTGCAAAATCAGTGATGATCAAAGAGACGTCTTTGGTGATTTCATCTACTTGAATTTTAAATTCAAAATAATATTGGTCGAAATCTTCTTCGTCGTTTTGCCATTGAAAACGAACCTTATCGTTATTCTTTTTTTGGATTAATTTGGCTTGTTCTTCCGAATCATCCCATATGAATATAAAGAGTTCTCCTCTGGAATTTACATTATCAGCAAACCATTCTGAAAGCCCAGATGGCGTTGACAAATACTGAAAGAGTAATTGTGGTGATGAATGGAAATCATATTCTATAGCGTAACTTTTTTTATCGCTCATGTTCTTTTTTTCAAGCTCCCAATATATTGAAAAAAGTGCAAGATGCATATTTATTTTAAATTATTTTAAGTCACTAGCTTACACATACTACTTTTAGTTTAATTTAACAGTCTAATGTTGATTCAATGAAAAAATTACTAACTATAATATTGTTATTTCCATTAATTTCTTCAGCTCAAAGCGGTTTTAATTACCAAGGAATAATAAAAGATGCAAACGGAGCTGTTATTTCAAATACTTCTATTGGTTTAAGATTCAGTATTGTTTATGATTCCACATCGGGAACGGCTCCTTATGTTGAGCTGCATACGGTTACTACAACCGCTAATGGTTTAGTGAATCTTGTTGTTGGAACTGGAACCGCTACTACGGGTAGTTTTTCAGACATAGACTGGAGTAGAGCATCTATTTTTCTGAAAAGGGAAGTGGACACAGCGGGTTCAGGTTCCTATACTGATTTTGGTACGACAATGTTATATAGCGTACCCAAAGCAAATTATTCTTCGAGTACTCAAGGGCTTAATTACAACAGTGGTACGGTCTCTATTACCCATTTAAATGTATCCAATACCATCACTGCTACTGCTTTTGTGGGAGACGGTTCTGGACTAACGGGTGTCAATACAACTGTGAACTCTACTTCATTTAAAGATCAAAGAAACAATATTGTGATTGGAACCACTTTAAATTCAAATTCAACAAACAATACTGGAATTGCAATAGGAGTAAACGCCTTAGTTTCAAATACCTCAGGTGACCAAAATCACGCTGTTGGATACGCTGCCTTATCGGCAAATACTACCGGAATTGAAAATGTGGCTTTTGGGTACGCAGCTTTAACAGCAAACACCTCGGGAGAATTTAATGTTGGAATCGGAAATCATTCCCTTCAAGGAAACACCAATGGTAAAAACAATACCTCTGTGGGGTATGGTTCTTTAACTTCAAATACAACAGGAAATTATAATGTTTCTATTGGGACAAGAAATTTAAATGAGAATGATTCGGGATCCAAAAACACCTCTATTGGTGAAAATGCTCTACAAAATAACATCTCAGGTTCAAATAATACGGCAAGTGGTTTTGAGGCTTTAAAATTAAATGAAACAGGTGAGTATAATACGGCAAATGGATATCAAGCACTTAACGACAATGTAAGTGGAGATAATAATGTAGCTGTGGGAAGTTTTTCGCTGACTAACAACACAGGTTATGGGAACACCGCAGTAGGAAGAGGTACTTTAAATAATAATATTAATGGAAATTATAATACCGTCATTGGATTTGATGCAGATGTTGGGTCTTCCTCTCTAACGAATGCCACAGCGATTGGTTATCAAGCTCAAGCTACAACCGATAATGTTATTCAATTAGGGAATGCTGATGTAACCTACCTATATACCACTGGTTCTCTTGCGATGTCTTCGGATAGAAGATTAAAAGAAAATATTGTAAGAACACCTTATGGACTGGAGGAAGTGCTAAAGCTAAACCCCGTGAGTTACCAATTCATATCCAATGGATTGGGTCAGTTGGGATTTATTGCGCAAGAAGTTCAAAAATTAGTTCCTGAAGTTGTGGTAGGAACCGAAGGGGATATAGAAAAAGGAGAAATTTTAAGAATCTCCTATTCCAATTTGATTCCCGTACTTACAAAAGCCATACAGCAGCAGCAGGAAATGATTGATCAATTGTTAAAAAGAATAGACGCTTTAGAAAAGGACAAATAATACGGAAGTATACTTCTAGTTAATTTCCAATGTTTCCCGTAGGCGGTTTTTTCTGTCAGTTTTTATTTTATATTTGCATCCTGAAAAGGCGAGGTAGCTCAGCTGGTTAGAGCGTCGGATTCATAACCCGGAGGTCGGGGGATCGTGCCCCCCTCTCGCTACAAAAAAACCTCTCAATTTTTTGAGAGGTTTTTTTTATTTGACCTCCCTTCTCATTTTTCCTGCAAGAAAGCCTGTTGCCCATGCCGATTGAAAATTATATCCCCCAGTTATGGCATCTATATTGAGTACTTCGCCAGCAAAGTACAATCCCTTTTGAGTTTTACTTTCCATTGTTTTTAAATCTACAGATTCCAGTGCCACCCCTCCGCAGGTGACAAACTCTTCTTTGAAGGTCGTTTTTCCAGAAACTGTATAGCTGTCGTTTGAAAGTAATTCGACCAGCTGTCGCCCTTTCTTTTTTCCTAAATCAATCCATTTTTTATCTACATTAATTTCCATTTTTTCAACTAAATGTTGCCACAAGCGTTGGGGAAGTGGAAATGCCTTTTGCTTACTGACTGCTTTTTGCGGATGTTCCGAAGCACAGGCTTGGAGTTGATTGAAAAGAAGTTCTGTATTTCGTTCTCCTACCCAATTCACTTGAATTTCAAAATGATATTGGCATTCGGCTAAAGCAGGAGCTCCGAAGGCTGACGCTTTAAGTATTGCAGGGCCACTCATGCCCCAATGGGTGATCAACAAGGCCCCCTCTGTTTCTATGGCATGCCCTTTAATTTTTACTTTGGCATGCTCAACAGCGACCCCCATTAGTTGCGTTATGGGATCCTCTGGGATATTGAAGGTGAATAAAGAGGGGAGTGGGGCTACGATGGTATGTCCCAGGGACTCTAGCCATTGAAACCCTTGTAACTTAGGATTTCCTCCAGTGGCAATAATAACTGAATCAAACGCTTGCTCTTGTGCTTCCTTTGAAAACTGTATTTTCCAGCTCTCTTTTTCTTTGGTTAAACGGGTCACGGGAGCTTGATAGACAATATCAACTCCCAGTTGCGCTGCTTCTTTTAGCAAGCAATCAATAATACTCTGCGATTGATTGGAAACGGGAAATACGCGGCCGTCGGCTTCTGTTTTGAGCGCAACTCCGCGACTTTCAAACCAGGCTTGGGTATCGGTCGTATTGAATCGATAAAAGATATTTCTTAATTGCTTACCACCTCTTGGATAGGCCTTACATAAGGTATTGATGTCGGAAGTTGCATGGGTTACATTGCAGCGACCTCCCCCAGAAATCTTGACCTTAGCCAATACTTTTGAGGTTTTTTCAAAAAGGATAACGGAGGCTTCAGGATGGTGATTTTTTGCAGACAAAGCAGCGAAAAATCCTGCGGCTCCTCCGCCAATAACGGCTACTTTTTTAATCTTTTCCATGCCCTGCTAAGGTAAGAAGATTCGTTTTAGCAGGGTGATAGAAATTATACACCAAATTGTTTAATCACAATA
>JAURBX010000059.1 GCA_030828745.1 Flavobacteriaceae bacterium
TTAACAGAATTCATAGTTAACAAGATACATTTTTAATGTTTTATTATCTTTTTTTCTTGGATAAAAAAAGAAACAAAAAAATCATGACTGCATAAACTTTTGGAAACAATTACGGTTCGTTACGCTATATTTTAGGAAACATTGTAACTTATTAAGATTGCTTAGAAATTCGTTGTGTATTTAGAACTATAAATAAGCTTTATTACTAAACCCCTAAAATATGGACGCTTCACTCACCTATTGTTTTTACCAAAATTTTATGAGGCCTATGCAATATACTCTAAAATATATCGTACAATCCGAAATTTGACTTTTCTTTTATTTTAGAAAATCAACTTGACTTATTTGGTCGAGAAGAAACAATTTTAAAATGGGTAAATCTTAAAGACATTATTGATGCAGATTTTAATCATTCAAGTAGATATAAAACATTCGATGGAAAGGTGTGGAGTAAGGTAAAGGACTTAAAAGAAGATTTATTATTTGTTCACATAAACATTTCTGCATCACGATGTATGCTTAGAATGGCTCGAATAATGGAGAAATTTAACATCCCAAAAGATGATGTAATAATCCAATTGAGATAGAAAAAGTGTATTTTTTTTATTATGTCTATTTACAATTTGTGTAATCCCCTAAACCAAAGACTCCCCATCCGCATTGGTCGTCAGCACGGCACTCATGTAATCCACAAAAGGGCGTACGGCTTGTAGCCCAGTATCTAAGGGGTCCTTAAAGTCAGGAGCGCAGACTTCTACTGTCCTGTACCCATCAAAAAATATGTTGCTTAAAACGCAGCCAATCGATCGCTGGGTGGTTTTTGGTATAGCCCTTGGGTGCGGTTTTGACAACATTGCCTATCCGTAAAAAATTGGAATCAAAAAGTAATTCAAAAAAAGCGATCATATAACTAGCATATGTTCACAATCCTGTGAATAATCCCCTCCCCTCTTCCTTCTTTAGTAGCACAAAAGGCGGTATTTTAGTAAAAAACAGCCATGAACGACCGACCCAATGATCTAGTGCGTATTCGTCCTCAGATTAAGAAAACAATCCAATTTGACAACATGAGTGCAGACGAGCGGTTTCAGAATGAAACCCTCCGTCCGATTTTAAAGCTGCAAAACCCCTTGTTTTTGGTGGTTTTCAGTAATTATATCGAAAAACACAAAGGAGTTTTTTACAGTTTGAATTTAGAAAAACGCCTAAGTTATATTGAAAATAGCTTGATCAAAGATCAAAAATTCCGCAATTCGGTCAAGGGAATGGTATTGGGGCAATTCACGGTTACTGAATACAAACACTATATGCTCAACTCTTCGGCTTTGAACAAACGGATGATGCAAATGGTCATTGAGCGTCTTAAAGATCAAGTACAGCTCTTTGAAGAGCCGTCAAGTGCTCAAGAATCATAGTTGCAGTTCTATTATTTCTGTTATCTTTAGAGTTCCAAATCATACGATGAAAGCTAGACTTAATAACAGTATCAGACTTTTTAATGATTCTTTGAAGGTATGTTACCTACCCGATCAAAAGCGGAGGGTTCGCAAGGCACAGAAAAAAATAATTTTACTTTTAAGCGCTTTCCTATCCCTGTTGATCTTTTCCGCTTGCGGTGCTTGGGCAAGTTTTAGAACCTCAGATAAAAAAGTCCTCAAGCAATTTGCCAAGAAAGGATTAAAAGCGCAAACCCATTATGTAACCTACCAAGGGCATTCCTTACGGCATATACATTCCAAAGCCTATGACTCTCTTTTGCCAACCCTCTATTTTGTTCATGGAGCTCCGGGTTCTAGTGATAATTTCAATGCCTATCTCACCGACAGTCTCTTAAACACCCAAGCCAATCTGATCAGCTTTGACCGTTTGGGTTATGGCTATTCAGAGTACGGCAAAGCCTATCCGGACATCATTCAACAAGCTGCTAGTCTCTGCCCTCAAGTCAAACAGTATTCCAGTGCTGAAAATCCTGGACTGGTCGTTGGTTGGTCCTATGGGGGTCCTATTGCTGCCAAGATGGCTTTAAACAGTCCCCACTTAATAGGAGGTGCAGTACTCTTGGCACCCGCATTGGATCCAAATGCAGAACGCTATTTTGCCATGGGTAGACTGGCCGAATGGAAATTAACCCGATGGTTTGTCCCTGCAAGTTTTGTTGTTGCACAAAAAGAAAAAAGAGCGCATGCCAGCTCTCTTTCAGACTTAACCCATGAATGGAAAAAGATACAAAGTCCAGTTTTTATGCTACACGGCACAAAAGACAATATAGTCCCGTACGCTCCCAATACAGAATTTGCGAAACAGCATTTTGACACAAAATACTTTACACTTTATCCCGTAGAGGGCAAAGGACATATTTTCCCCATGAAGGAGACAGATAGGGTTCTTGAGGTTCTTTTGACAGAATTAGACCGCCTGACTAATTAAACAACCACGCTTTGCGCAAGGCAACAGCCGCCTCTGAAGCTTCGGCATCTTCCACGACTCCTAACATTACCGTACTAGGAGTTCCCACTTTGCCCGAAAGGTTTAGAGTTTCTCCATCGCGGGCTACCGTTAGGGTAAATTCTTTTGCTGCATCCCACATAAAACTGGGCGTAAAAACAGCATTGATGGCTGCGCCGTTCTCTTGATTGATTTCAGGAAGCATTTGTCCATCCAAACCTAATACAACATCACCAAGCTGAACTCCCATTGCTTCCAAAGAAGTGTTTAATCCAGAAATTACCAAAACAGGCCCCTTTTCTCCACCATCTTGAGGAGTGAATACGGGGTTTTGAGCATCTGCAAAAATAACGGCAGGGAGTTTCACTTCGGTTTCGCCCTCTGTCAAACCTACTTTTGAAAGATAATCATTGTAATTAATGGGGGTGGTGCCTTCTACATATGTTTCAAAGAAGTTCCCTACCTCAGGATAGGTCATCGCCACAATCTCATCGATTAAATCTGCATCCTGAAAAGGTTTGTCTTTCCCATAGCGCTGGGCTAAATTTTTCATGACCCAAAGAATCCCCTTTTCTCCCTCACTCTTTTCACGGATCAGGATATCCAAGCACATATTAATTAGTGCCCCTTTCTGGTATACATTTCCGTAATTAGCGGCATAAGGTTCTTCTACAATACCGGCACTCATTGCTGTAAAAGACATCGTATCGTCATATCGCTGACCATAACTTATCTTTTCATTCATGCGTCCATAAAAATCGGGAGCGTCAATCAAACCTTGATTGATTTGAAATAAATTAGCAAAATATTCAGTCGTTCCTTCATACATCCATAAGTGTTTGGACATTAAGGGCGTATTGTATTCAAAATTGTGGATTTCTTCAGAATGCACATTTAAGGGAGTGAGGGTATGAAAAAATTCATGGGAAACTACATCCACCAAACTTTGTGTTAATTCTGCGGGTTGCATCGCATCCACAAAAACAACAGTAGTTGAAGTATGGTGCTCTAAAGCGCCCATTACTCCCCCATAATATTGTAGTGTTTCCATGTTCATCAAATGCAATAAAATATCATAACTTGAGGTATTATTGGATTCCCCCAAAAACTTCTTTTGCGCCACCATCATCTCTTGAATTGCTTCTTGATAGGCAGCTGCTTGGTGTGTTCCTGAAGGGGAATAAATGGCTAAGCCCACCTTAATGTTGTCTAAATCAAACGAAACCGCATTGGGTTCACTATACAGAATAGGATTGTCGATAATATGAAAATAGCGTTCGGCATTGAAAACATCTAAAGAGTCACTCTTTGAAATCGCAGGGAGCGACGTGAAAGCCTTTAAATGCTTAGGTGAACGGACCGAAAGTCGGTAAGGGCTTTCTTTGATGTTCTCAAAATAGCCAATCATACTATGCAAGTTGAGTAAATGGGTCTTGTCTGTGTCAAAATTGGTTCCCCCCATGGGATAGATTTCTTCTCCCCCAGGCCCATCAAAAGTATCATTCACCCAATAGGTGATTTTACCTAACTTTTTGGCAGCAGCAATCTTCCAACTATTCTGATCTAATGCTGTGACCGCAAGTGGATTCCCTTTTTTGTCAAAAGCTTTAAAGTCCTCAACAAAACGCCCAAAATTGGAATACTCATAGGTTCCGGGGACAATCTGAGGAATGTAAAAAACAATTTCATCGCTTGCTAATGAAGTGGGAGCGATTGTAATTTGAACTTTATCCTCTTGGATGTTTATCAAGTCAATAGAGGCCTCGATAATGAGGGGTTTGGCGGAGTTGTTCGATTGGAGAGCCGCACAGCCCGAAATTAAAAAGACAAGGCTTAAGCTTGCCACGAATTGGGTATAAAAGGTTTTCATAAATAGAATTTTAAAGGATGGAAACACCGTTTAAATCGGTGGTCAGTACATTGGAAAAATAATTAAAAATAGGGCGTATGGCATTAAAATGATGTATTACTTCAGCTTGAAAATCGGGAGCTAAAATCGCTTTATCCTCAAGCTTTTTAATAAATAAATATTGCTTTTTCTTAATCAAATCAATATTGTCATGTGTTTTAGAAAAGCCTTTGGGAGCTGTTTTCACTTCTTCCCCCTCCAGCCCCGTCCAAGCTTTGATAAAAGTGGGATCTTTCAATAAAGCTCTAAATTCATCTGCATCCATTTCCATTTCCTTGCGAATGCGAAACAAATCTTCTTTGTTGGGATTCCAAAATCCAGCCGCTAGAAAGGATTCTCCCGGTGCAATATGAATGTAATAGCCTCCTCGTAAATGTGGTTTTTTACGATTAAAACTCATTCCAAAATGGGTCTTAAAAGGAGTTTTGTTTTTTGAGAAGCGCACATCACGATAAATTCGAAAAAGTTTTACCCGATCAATCTCATCGGTTTGGTTCATCGAGGCTTTGAGCGTTTCTCCAAAAGCCTTGAATTCCGTTTCTAAAGCTTTAAATCTCGGCTTTTGCGGTTCAAACCAGGCTCGGGAATTGTTCTTAGATAGGGCTTTAAAAAAGGTAAACACCTCAGGATTAACGACCTGCATATGATATAAGGTTTAAATTTTAGTTGTTTTGATCCAACGGTTAATTTTCTCTTCTAAAAGGTGCAAAGGAACACAGCCCGACTCAAGAACTTTTCTGTGAAAAACCTTAATATCAAAAGTCGATCCCAATTCAGTTTCCGCTCGTTGACGTAATTCACGAATTTTCAACTGTCCTATTTTATACGATAAAGCTTGCCCGGGATTGGCCATGTAGCGTTCAATTTCAGAGGTAATACTGGCTTCCGATTCGGCCTCATTATCCAAGGAATATTGAATGGCTTGTTCGCGTGTCCAACCCTTAGCGTGGAGTCCTGTATCTACAACCAAACGGATGGCACGGTGCATTTCAGCTCCCAGCATCCCAAAATATTGGTAAGGATCTTGATACAATCCCAACTCTTCCCCTAAAGATTCGGTATATAACGCCCACCCTTCTCCATACGCGCTGTACCATAAGTCTTTTCGAAAAGAGGGAATGGTTGGATTTTCTTGTTGCAAAGAAATTTGAAAATGATGCCCAGGAATTGCCTCGTGTAAAAACAAATCCTCATCTGAAAATAGATTGTATTTATTTACATCAGGAATGGGTACATAAAAAATTCCAGGGCGAGTGCCGTCTAAGGAGCCTTGGTTGTATTCTGCACTCGCTGAAGCCTCTCTAAACGATTCTGTTCGGCGAACTTCAAAGGCTGTTTTGGGTTGCAAATCAAAAAGTTTATTGACCTGAGGGAGCATCTTCTTTTGTATGGCATAAAAGTTATCGATCACTTCTTGTGGATCTGAAAAAGGCATCAACTCTTTTTTATTACGAACGTGATCAAAAAAGGACTTTAAATCCCCTTCAAAGCCGACTTGCTTTTTCACTGCTTCCATTTCTTGACCGATACGAGCCACTTCATTCAATCCTAATTGATGAATTTCCTCAGCGCTCAAGGTGGTGGTGGTATATTTTTTAATGGCGTAAGCATAATAGGCATCGCCCCCTTCTAAAGCGTTGAATCCGCTGGTGGTTCGAGCCGCTTTAAAATACTCCGTAGCCATAAAGTCGTGAAGTTCTTGATAGGCAGGTACAATTTGATTCAGCACCATATTTGTGAAGACCTCTGTCAAACGGACTTTCTCTTCCTCAGAAAAAGTTGCAGGAAAATTACGCGCTGGGCTGTAAAAAAGATGTTGGTTAAGATCCTGAGTGGTCATTTCCTCAAGCTGTGGAAGTACTTTTTTGATTAGGGATTGAGGCAAAACCCAACCAATAGCCATGCCTGCTCTCATGCTTTCTTGGGCACTTTGCAGCCACGCTAAATAACCTTGAACACGAACCAGCCAGTTCTCATAATCTTGAATCGTTTTAAAGGGCTGTGCTCCTTGACCACTGGCCAACTGGCCCATGGTAAGTTGAAAACCCCACATTTGATCAATGGGCATTTTGTTTTTGGGAAATTCCATTCCCATGAGACTCATTTCGCATTCCCAAATCAATACTTTTTTACTTAAAAGAGCATCTTCTGAGAGGGAGTTGTCTTCAAACGTCTTAATCTTATTGAGATAGGAATGATAAAATGCCTTCTCTTTCTCTTGAAATTCTGAAGAAAGGGCATTAGGAAGCGTATCATTGTAGCGGGGATCCCCTTGGTAAGTTGCATTAATTTTATAAAGTGATAAACTCTCTTGATAGTAGGCTTCTAAGACTTTTTCAAAAGCAGTTTCCTCTTTTTTGGAATCTTGGGTGTTACAAGAAAAAGCCAAGATAGAAAGAACTAAAACTATTTTTTTCATTGTATTGTTTGAGTTTGTGAGTTGGAACTCAACAAAAATACATTTTTTTCTGAGGTTTAAAAGAGAATCAGCTGCTTCTTGCCTCTAAAACAGCTGATATATCTTGCAAAGAATATCCTTTCGCTTGGAGTAATATCAGGTAGTGAAACAATAGATCTGCACTTTCATTTAAGAATAACTCTTCGTTGTCATCTTTAGCTTCAATGACAGTTTCAATCGCCTCCTCCCCTACTTTTTGAGCGATCTTATTGATCCCTTTTCTAAATAAAGAGGCAACATAACTGTCATCACTATCGTCTGTTTTTCTAGCTTTTATAGTCTCCTCAAGTTGACTCAAAAAACCAAAACTTGATTCGTTTGTTGTCTCCCAACAAGTATCCGTTCCCTTATGACAGGTAGGTCCTTGCGGATTCACTTGAATCAATAAGGTATCTTGATCACAGTCTTCTTTGAGACTGACCAATCTTAGAAAATTACCACTCTCCTCTCCTTTCGTCCAGAGACGATTTTTTGATCTACTAAAAAAAGTAACGTTTCCCGTATCTTGTGTTTTTGCTAAAGCTTCCTCGTTCATATATCCCAACATTAAGACGCTTTTGGTGGTGGCATCCTGAATAATTGCAGGGAGTAAGCCGTCGGTTGATTTTGAAAAATTAAGTGTTTTCATATTATATTCGTATCGCTAATTGCTGTTGTTTGAGTTGTTCTTTGAGTTCAGGGATTGAAATTTCTCCAAAATGAAAAATACTGGCTGCCAGAGCTGCATCGGCCTTTCCATGGGTAAAAGTATCGACAAAATGATCCATTTTACCTGCTCCACCGGAAGCTATAATGGGGATGTTTACTGCTTCTGACAATCGGGCTAAGGCTGAATTGGCAAAGCCTTCCTTGGTGCCGTCATGATCCATTGAGGTAAATAAGATTTCTCCTGCTCCTCGTTCGGCTACTTCTTTAGCCCATTCAAATAAGTCCAATTCCGTAGGGACTTTTCCTCCCACCAAATGAACTTTCCATTGCCCCTCAACTTGCTTCGCATCAATTGCTACAACGATGCACTGACTTCCAAATTGCTGGGCACAGGCATTGATTAAAGCTGGATTTTTTACGGCAGCAGAATTAATAGAAACCTTATCCGCACCATTTTGCAAGAGTATGGCTACATCCTCTACAGCGCTAATTCCTCCTCCAACAGTAAAGGGTATGTCAAGGGCGGCAGCTACTTTTAGCACCAAATCAGCTAAGGTTTTTCGCTTTTGTTCCGTGGCTGAAATGTCTAAAAATACCAACTCATCTGCATTCTGATCGGCATATTGACGCGCCAACTCAACCGGATCTCCTGCATCTCTGAGATTGACAAAGTTGATCCCCTTTACAGTTCTGCCGTCTTTAATATCAAGGCATGGAATAATTCGTTTGGTCAGCATACTAATTTGAATTCAGGATAAAATCTTCTAATTCCTTCAAGCGAATTCTGTTTTCATAAATCGCTTTTCCTATGATGGTTCCTTCACATCCCATAGCAGCAAGCTTGGGAAGTTCCTCAAAAGTAGAGATTCCACCCGAAGCAATGAGTTTGATGTCAGGTTGCTTCTTTAGTAAATTTTGATACACTGCAAAAGAAGGACCTTGAAGCATCCCATCTTTGCTAATGTCCGTACAAATGACATAATCAATCCCCTTGTTTTTGTATGCGGCTACAAAATCAACCAAACCATGACTTGAAGTCTCCAACCATCCGTCAGTTGCAATATGATCTCCCTTAAAATCGGCTCCAAGAATGATCCTTTCACTTCCATGGATACGAACCCAAGCTTCAAATGTTCCCGGTTCTTTAACCGCGATACTTCCTCCCGTAATTTGATTTGCACCACACTCAAAAGCAATTCTAAGATCCTCATCAGACTTCAGTCCCCCTCCAAAATCGATTTTAAGACTGGTTTTAGACGCGATAACCTCCAATACCTTATGGTTTACAATATGCTTTGATTTAGCTCCGTCTAGGTCCACTAAATGCAAAAATTCAATACCATGGGCTTCAAAGGCCTTGGCCACTTCCAAAGGGCTTTCGCTATATGTTTTTTGTGTACTGTAATCCCCTTTGGAGAGACGCACACACTTTCCGTCAATTAAATCAATGGCTGGAATTATTCTCATCTACTTAGATTTAAAAAGTTCTGAAGCAACTGCTGCCCTGCTTTACTACTTTTTTCGGGATGAAATTGAACCCCATAAAAATTATCTTTATTTAAAGCAACGCTGTAAGGCTGATCGTATGTGCTAATTGCAATCGTTTCTGGTAAAATAGGAACAAAATAAGAGTGAACTAAATACATGAACTCATTAGGTTTAATATTTTGAAATAGAGTGGTTTGATTTTGAGTAATTGTATTCCATCCCATTTGAGGAACTTTCACTTGATCTGAAAATCGTTTTACTTTTCCTTGAATAATGCCCAAACCCTCAACGTCTCCTTCTTCTGAGTAATCACACAGCAATTGCATTCCTAAACAAATCCCTAAAACGGGTTGTTTTAACTGAGGAATTAATTGATCTAAGCCTTGCCTCTTCAACTTATTCATGGCACTTTGTGCCGCGCCTTGTCCTGGAAAAATTACTTGGTCAGCTTTGACGATTTGCTCAGGATCGGAGGTTAAATGTCCCCTCACCCCCAAACGTTCAAGGGCAAATTGCAAGCTTCTTATGTTTCCTGCTCCATAATCAATAATGGCTACTTCCATAATTACAGACTTCCTTTGGTTGAGGGGAGAATCATTTTCTCTGGATCTCTTTTTACTGCTACTTTGATGGCTTTAGCAAAGGCTTTAAAAATAGCTTCTATTTTATGATGCTCATTGGTTCCTTCTGCTTTGATGTTTAGATTGGCTTTGGCACCGTCTGAAAAGGATTTGAAAAAGTGGTAAAACATTTCTGTAGGCATTTGCCCAATCATCTCCCGCTTAAACGTGGCTTCCCACACCAACCAATTGCGACCGCCAAAATCAATAGCGACTTGAGCCAAGCAATCATCCATTGGTAGACAAAAGCCATACCGTTCTATACCTAGCTTATTCCCTAGGGCAGTTGCGAACGCTTCCCCCAAGACTATAGCCGTATCCTCAATGGTGTGGTGTTCATCTACCTCCAAGTCTCCTTTCACTTGCAGGGAAAGATCCATTCCTCCATGACGTGCCAACTGATCTAGCATGTGGTCAAAAAACACAATTCCTGTAGAAATATCGCTTTTCCCTGAACCATCAAGGTTCAAACTCAATTGAATATCCGTTTCATGCGTGGTTCTTTTTTGAACTCTAATCCGTTGTTCGAGTTTTAAAAAGTGGTAAATATCCTCCCAAGAAGTTGTTTTTAAGGCGATATATGGATTCAAGCCACCCGAAGCCTCCTTCGCACCCAAACCTTCATCATTTGCGATAAAAATACCCTGTGCGCCGATGTTTTTGGCTAATTCAATGTCTGTTAAGCGATCTCCAATCACGAAAGAGTTGGCTAGATCATACTTTGTCTCGTCTAGATAGGGAGTCAGCATTCCTGTTTTAGGCTTTCGGGTTGGGGCGTTATCCTCTGGAAAGCTTCGGTCAATCAACACGTTTTCATAAACAACTCCTTCTTGCTCAAAGCTTTTTAAAAGGTGGTTGTGCACGGGCCAAAAGCTGTCTTCGGGAAAACGATCCGTCCCCAAACCATCTTGATTGGTGACCATCACTAGTGTGAAGTCTAACTCTTTTGCGATTTTTCCTAAATAAGTAAACACTTGAGGATAAAAGATCAATTTATCAAAAGCATCTAACTGATAGTTCTCTGGCTCTAAAGCCAAAGTCCCGTCTCGATCAATGAATAAAACTTTTTTCATAATTGGTTTTCTAATGTACTTAA
>JAURBX010000097.1 GCA_030828745.1 Flavobacteriaceae bacterium
ACCGAATTGAGAGATCAATTAAAGTTAACCTACAACAAAGCGCGTCAAGCCGCTATTACCAACGAGATTTTAGAAATTGTAGGGGGTGCGGAAGCCTTAAATGGTTAAAAACCCCAACCTGTTTTATTTTCTTTTCATTTTTATTTCAACCCTGAAAGGTTAATTGTTGCAACGTATTTTAAACTGAACGTTATTGATTTAAAGGGATATTAGTTACATTTATTCACTTAACCCAAACTTACTCAATGATGAAAAAGTTACCTATACTTTTAAGCCTCTGCTTTTGCCTTACTTTTTGCTCTAAAACCACCACGATAGATCCTGTGCTTATGGAGGAGGTCCCTCCAGTAGAAGAAGAGATCGTACCACCAACAGAAACAAGTACACCCACGGTTACACCGCCCCCCACCGATACAGTTACTTCAACGACTACAAGTTCATCAATTGGAGGAAATGCCCACCCCATGGATGCCCCAGTTATTTTGGGATATTTTCCCTCTTGGTCAGAAACCTATGCAGGTCCAGGACAAGGCTCTAAACTTCGGGATATCCCCCCTTTCGTAAATCATGTGTTTTTGAGTTTTGCTAAACCCAATATGCGTTATGAAAAAGGTAGTTTTGATTTATCTGGAACAGGCATAGAGGTACCCTATTCTGGATGCGACCTCAAAGAGAGTGTGAGTATTTTAAGAGAAAAGGGAATCAATGTGATTCTTTCTGTTGGGGGTGAAACCTATTGGAGAGATGCCTCGTCTTATGAAATTATCTATACTCAAATTAAAGATTTAGTTGATGATATCGGCTTTGCTGGAATAGATTGGGATTTTGAACCTGATGGTTCGTTTACCAACATTGGGAATGAGGCAAATGTAGCACATTTTATTGCTTTTTTTAATGAATCAAGGGCAATCATGCCCAAGTCAGAAGGCTATATTTTAGCCTGTGCTCCTGCTGGGGGAGGTGCACTTGGTGGGCAAGTGAATAACGATACTTCTTCCCCATATCGTTTTGAAAACAGAAACAGTCTTACTGGAGAAAATGACGATAATTTGTATCAAGGGACTGTTCCCACAAATGGAATCAATCTTTTTGGTTTTTCTTCTACGGGACACATGATTCCTGTTTTTGAAGCGGTTGGGAGTAAAATTGATTTGGTTGCTTTTCAAGGGTATAATACTGGCGCTAGCACCAATAGAAAAATTATGTACGATGCCTATACTTATTATGCCAATAAATATGATTTTACTATTGCGGCAGGGGTTCATTATCCAGAAGAACCTTGGGGTCCATATTTTACTTATACTCACGAAAATGTAGCAGATTTATCAAATTATATTAGTAACCACCCAGAACGAGAAGGGTCTAATGACGGAATAATGATTTGGCAAATCTTATTAGCGGGGAATAGCAGCTCGGCATATTCTTATTTAAATACGGCTTCAAAAGCGCTGAATGGAAGCAGCCCACAAACGGCAATTAATGAAGCCAATGATTTTCTAATAGAAACTTTTTCAGGCTTAGGGATTGATTGTATGGGGGAGGGTGGCGGAACACTTTTATGTGAAATCCCCGAGTACCAAGCTGCAAATGAATATCAAATTGCAGGAACTCAAGTGGTATATAACTGTAAAATTTGGAAAAGCAAGTGGTGGGTAAATCCCAACGAAGTTCCTGGAGAAAACGAAGCCTGGGAGGCGATTGGAGACTGTAATGAGGGAGAAGGTTGTGGAAATTGAGGACTTCTAAAAGGAATAAGAATAATCGTACAAAGTAGGTATAAAGCAGTTTGGATTTTTTAATTTAGAGATTAGAATTCAAACCCCATTTACTATGTCTACCCCCAATCTTGATAATTTTGTTTTATGTTGGTTAGCGACTGCTTCAAAAGACGGTCAACCCAATGTTTCGCCAAAAGAAGTTTTTTATTTAAGACAAAGACAGAACTTTGGATTGCCAATATTGCCTCCCCCGTGAGTTTAAAAAACATCCAAGAAAACCCCAAGGTCTGTGTTTGTGGGGTGAACATCTGGACTCAAAAGGGGTTTCAATGGAAAGGAGAAGCAATAATTCTAGGCCCTCAAGATCATAATTTTAAAAAAGAGGAAGCCCTATTTAGAGCCCAACTTAAAGGAAGATTCCGAATCCAACAGATCTTAAAAATTGCGATTACTTCCACCAAGCCAGTTGTTGCTCCTACCTATGCTTTTTATCCCCATACAACCGAAGAGGAGGTGATAAAAAATGCCCAAAAAACCTACTTAAAAAATAGCGGATGAAAAGTAATGATTGGAGCGCATTACTGTTTTAATATGAGCATTTGCTGGTTTTATAGCTATGCTGGGGGGTATATCACCGAAGTAAAAAAGAAGTAATGAAACGCTTTCCAAAAGAATAATTTTAGTTGACAATTTTAGGAAAGAATTTTAGGTTTACTCAAAAGCATAGCATGCAATTCCTTATTTTTAAATTCTTTAAAATAACGAATGATGATCCAAGTTCCCGTACAAAATGACAGTCCAAATGCACTTCCTTTCTATGCTACAAAAGCTTCAGTAGGAGTTGATTTAAAAGCCGTATTAGACGGACCAGTTACCCTAAAGCCTCTTGAGCGAAGTGTTATTGGAACGGGTCTTAAAATAGCGCTTCCTGAAGGCTTTGAAGCACAAGTCAGACCGCGAAGTGGATTAGCGGCCAAATTTGGCATCACTGTGCTTAACGCTCCGGGTACTATAGATGCCGATTATAGAGGAGAAATAGGAGTAATTTTGGTCAATCTTTCTAATGAAGAATTTACAATCCAACCCGGAGAACGAATCGCGCAATTGGTTTTAGCCCGTTATGAACAAATTGAATGGCAAATCACAGAGAGCTTGTCAGAAACGGAACGCGGTGAGGGAGGTTTTGGAAGCACTGGAAAACAATAATAATTTATGAAGATTATAGTTCCCATGGCGGGCAGAGGCTCTCGATTGAGACCCCATAGTTTAACAACACCTAAACCCCTTCTGGCTGTTGCGGGTTCACCGATTGTTCATCAGCTGGTTCATGAAATTGCTAAAGTAGTTGCAGAACCCATTACAGAGATAGGCTTTATTTTGGGAGATCCCGCTTTCTTTGATGAGACGGTTGAGAATTCGTTAAAAGCATTAGCAACAGAATTGGGTGCAATTCCCCATATTTTTAGACAATTAGAACCCATGGGAACAGGCCATGCCATTATGTGTGCTGCTGCTATATTGGAAGGTCCGGCAGTTATTGCCTATGCAGACACTTTAATTCGAGCAGATCTTTCTTTAGACCCTTCAGCGGATGCAGTAATATGGGTAAAACAAGTCGCCCAGCCCGAAGCCTTTGGGGTTGTAGAATTAAATGCTGAAAATAGAATTATTAATTTGGTTGAAAAACCAAAAGACTTTGTTTCTGATTTAGCAGTAATTGGAATTTATTATTTCAAAGAAATTGAAATTTTGAAGGTTGCTTTAGAGGCAGTAGTAAAAGAAAACTTACAACCCGGAGAGGAGTATCAAATCAATCAAGGAATATTAACCATGATGGAGGAAGGTAAAATTTTTAAAGCGGGTGAAGTAAATGCATGGATGGATTGTGGAAATCCCGGAGTAACATTACAAACTAATGCGCAGATGCTTCAATTAAAACAAGAGGAAGGAGAAGAACTAGTTGACCCCACAGCAGTAATTGAAAACAGTACGATTGTTTCTCCATGCTATATTGGAAAAGGGGCACAAATTCGTAACAGCACAATAGGACCTGGAGTTTCCGTAGGGGCTGAGACGATCATCGAAAACTGTGAACTGAAAAATGTTTTAATTCAGAATCATAGTCATTTGACCAATATAAAAAGTGATAAAGCAATGATTGGGAATCATGTGCGTTACACAGGAAACCCTACCTTTGTCAGTCTAGGGGATTATTCAGAGATGCAGTAAACATGAAACAGACGCTTCAACATTTTGGTTTTTTAATTGGAATTATCCTCTTGTTTAGTGCATGTAAAACGGTAGCTGTTTTACCCACAAAAACACCCCTTAAAAATGTTGATATTACGGCTTTGGTAGCTAAAATTAAATCCAATTACCCCCGAGTAAACAAGCTTCGATCGCGCATTCGAGCGACATATAATGATGGGAAGCGAACACAACAAGTCATTGTTCAACTCCGAATGGAAAATAAAAAGAAAGTTTGGATGAGTGCAACCATGCTCATTCCTATTGCAAAGCTTATGGTAACCCCAGAAGAGGTTTCTTTTTATGAAAAATTTCAGAAAAATTATTTTAAAGGGAACTTTGATTTAATCAACGCATCCCTAAACTCGGATTTTGGATATTCTGACATTGAAAATTTATTACTAGGAAAACCTTTTTTAGATCCAGGGGAAGGAAAGTGGAAACAAATTTCTAATCCACAATATTATATTTTAGCCCCCCAAGGAAAGCGCAAGGGAATAGCACCTACTTTATTTTTTGACCCCGTTGATTTTATTTTGAAAGAGCAGCGTTTGGTTCTTCCGGGAACCTCAAACACCCTCACGATTAAATACCCGAATCATGCAAGAATTAATGGAGAAAATATTCCTCAGCAAATAGAGGTAAGCCTCTATGACGGAAAAAGCTTACAGCGTTTGGAATTGGAGTTTAATCGAATAGAATTCCCCGCGTCAATAAATTTCCCTTTTGAAATTCCAGAGGGATATTCCAAAATTGAATTTTAGGATGTATAAAACGTTTTGTTTAATTGCTTTTTTTTGGATCGGAATGCATAGTGTTTCGGCGCAAGACACTACAAAGCGGCAACAAGAGCTTGAAGCACAACGGATCCGATTAAAAAATGAAATTAAGCAAATAAACCAATTGCTTTTTACGAACACTAAAACACGGAAAAATGCCCTTAACGAGGCAGAAGATTTACAAGTCAAACTTAGCGTTCGCGTTGAACTGATCAAAGTGACCAATGAACAGGTAAATATTCTTACCCGACGAATTAACTTAAATCAACGAAATATTGGGAATCAGCGAAAAGAATTGGAGCTTTTAAAAGAAGATTATGCAAGGATGATTCAAAAGTCATATGCAAGTAAATCCCTTAAAAACCGATTGATGTTTTTATTTTCTTCTGAAAGTTTTTTACAAGCCTACAAACGCATTCAATATTTGAAACAATACGCAAGCTACAGGAGAAAACAAGGTCTTGCGATCAGTGAAAAAACACAATTACTTCAAAAGCTAAATCAAACCCTTATTGATGAAAAGGGGAAGAAAGTCGTTCTAATTAAAGAAAACAGAGCTGTTCAAGAACAATTGGCAGAAGAACGTAAACAACAACAAAGCTTAATTAAAAACTTAAAAAGAAAAGAACGTTCTCTCGCGGCTCAGATTTCAAAAAAGCAAAAGAAAAGGAAAGAGATTGATCGAGAAATCAATCGTTTGATTCGTGAAGCCATTGCAGCATCTAATAAGGCTGTGGGTAAAAAAGGAAGTAAAATATTTGAACTTACTCCGGAAGCAAAATTAATTGCGGCTAACTTTTCAGCAAATAAAGGACGTCTCCCTTGGCCGCTTGAAAAAGGGATTGTGATCCAGAAATTTGGTAGACAGCCACATCCTGTGGTTAAAACAACAACCATTCAAAGTAATGGTGTAACATTGGCCACAGCACCATCGACTCAAGTGCGGGCCATTTTTGAGGGAGAAGTCATGTCGGTTGTGTTGATTAAAGGGAGTAATCCCTCCGTTTTAATTCGTCACGGAAATTTTATATCAGTATATAAAAACCTTGGGAAATTATATGTTAAAAAGGGAGACAAAGTTAAAGCTAAAGAAACGATAGGGGAAGTTTTTACCAATCAACAAACCGGTAAGACAGAATTACAGTTTAGTATTTTTAACAATGTGAAAGCCCTCAATCCTAAAGGGTGGATTTATCAAATGTAGTTTATTTTTCTTCTAAATACCAGGCGTCTTCTTTTAGTGTATATTTGATATAATACAATAAATTTAGCGCTTCTTTTTTGGAGGTAAAACGACCATAAGCAGCACGGTATAAGCCTTCTGCACTGGATTGAGCAATTGCCGCTGTGTAGCCTTCTTCTTTGAGAACCTCTACTTTCTTTTCAGCATTATCTAGAGAGCGAAAAGAACCTGCAATGATGCTGAAATAATTTTGGTTTAAAACGGTTTCCTCCTCAACAGGAGTTGCCGAAATTGCAATTTCAATTTCAGAGAGCGCCCCTAAATCGAAAGTCGCTTCCTGCACCTTTTTATCTATTTTTTGTTGTGCCTCTTGTTGAGCAACAACACGCTGTTCGGTAACATACTGATCTCCAAAATAGTAAGAGGATCCTAATAAAGCAATACCAATGATTCCGATAGCGGCATAGCGCAATAGGGGTGATTTTTTCGTATTCTCTTTTTCAGGAGTAAACATTAAATCATCGTTGTTATTTTCCATAGTAGAAATAATTTTGGGTTGAATAGAGGGTTTGTTGTAGGCTTTTCTTTTGAAAGAAGACAATCCAAAAGAGGAGGTATCAAAATTTACTTTTCCCCAAGGGATAAATGTAATGTTTTTATCAAGGTTTAAACGAATTTCTCCAACTCCAGGAAAACGTAATGTTTGCGTTTTAAGCCTTTTCTTCCAATTACTCACTTCTTTTTCAATGAGTCTGAGAGAATGTTCGTAGGTAAGTGCTTCTTTTTGTGCAATGTAGTGTGCTAAAATCCCGTCATTGGTTTTTAACAGCTGATTAAAAGTAACCTCTTTTCTAGGCGGGTAAAATGTACCCCTATCACTCACTTTTGCCGCCAAGGGACGGGTCAAGAAGGCACCAAAATGAGGAATGGTAACACATTCGTATTGATAAAGAAGTTCCTGTATGTACCGGGTTAATTGCATACTCAAAAATAGTAAAATATTACTATAATCATACCAACGTATCGAAAGAAGGTTTAGTATATTCGTAACTAAACCCAAATCGATGAAACGCTTAGAAGCCTGCTTACTTCTTGAGTCACTCCCTGGAATGGGGTGGCATCGCGCTCAAAAAATGGTAACTCACTTTGGTTCTCCTGAAGGAATTTTTCAAGCGAATATCAAAGATTGGAATGATGTTGAGGGTTTAGGAGCAAAGGTTTGTAAGGAATTAAATCGTTGGAAAGAAAGATTCCCAGCCGCTGAAAAAAGAGCTCAACAGATTGAAGCGCTTGGGATTGAATGTTTG
>JAURBX010000158.1 GCA_030828745.1 Flavobacteriaceae bacterium
AGAAGGCGAAAGGGTTTTTTTGACAATTGTTGACACAAATGGAAAAACAAAAAAAATCAATATAATGTTAAATCGTCTGCTCTAGTAAGATTTACTCCCCCACTACTCAAAGTCTCCTGACTTTGAGTTTTTTTTCCTCTCAACTTTTTTTTATACATTGAGTTCATTATACCCAAATTAAAAACCAAGTCTATGAAAAACCTTAGCCTTTTTTCAATCCTTTTTCGATTTTATTATACCCTGACCCAAGCTAAAGGAAGAATCCACTTGTCTTTCTGGAAATACCATAAATTTCAGGAAAATGCTAAAACTGAAAATGGAACCACGTAAACAATACCATAAAGAATATAAATGCTATATAGATGTATTTATACAGTTGTTGTGTAATTTGAGCAAATCCATATGAATGGAGCAATCACATTTATTCTTTTAGTTCTTGTTTGGGGTTGTAATACCCAAGAAAAGAAAACTGGATTTGAATGGAATCTTGAAAAAGAGAAAATCCATAATGAAAACAGAAAAGATTCGACAAAATGGAATTCAAAAAATTGGAAAGCCGATACTTGGAATATAAAAATTGGCGGAAAACCAATGATAAACGGAGTTTTTCCAGTTCCTCATTATGATTTGATTGACAGTACTTTTAACGGACTGGGAAATTCAGGCAATTGGAAAGGATTTGAAATAATAGACAAGAAAATAATCTATCATTCTTTTTACGTAAATAAAAATGCAGTCAACAAAGAATTTATCATTGATAAACCAAACGAAGTTTTCTTCACAATTGCCGTTTTGACCGATAGTATTGATTTAAAAAGGTATTCACATACTAACGTTAATATCTCTTCTAGAAATCATCCTCATTACATAGGGCAAGGATTTGTCAAAACTAAATCAAACGAAATAGACTTTATCTCTTTTTTAACAGCAGATAGAAATTATTATGCAATTGTAAATATGAGACTATTCGATTTGAGAATTGGACGAATCATATTAATTGCACCTCAAAAGGACGGAACTTTACGTTCATTACAGCTGGATTCATCCATAATGTCTTCAGAAGAAATGGACATTCACATGGAAAACCTTATGACTAATGATAAAGAAGTAATTGAATTTTTTACCAAATCGCAGAATATATAAAAGCTACAAAAATAATGGCTATAGTTCATTGCGGCCGATTTTCCATCCAGAATTTCTACTTTTATAAAAGGGTCAGGTTTCGACGGAAAAGTCCTTTAGACGTTTTTCGCAACGAAACCATAGTCGAGACCGTTCACTCCCCAAGAATCACAACATCCTATTTATTCTTACACAGCTCCCGTATCATCCCATCAGAGAGTCCTACTTTGGGAACATATATAACCTTTGCACCACTCCAGTTTAGGGTTTTTAAGAACAATGTAGCAGCGGGAATAATCACGTCGGAGCGGTCAGGGTTTAGTCCCAATTTATAAATCCGTTCCTCAAAGGTCAATGCGCTCAATTTATTGTACAAGGCACTGAGGGTAAGGAAACTCATTGGGCGACCTTCTTTAATCCCCGCCATTTTATGCAATTTATTAATGTTCCCTCCCGTACCCAACAGATATATTTTTTCATGCGTTGCACTGTGGAGTTTGACCCAAGCTTCAGCAGCTTTCCAGGTTTCATCACTCACCTTATTGTTCAATAAACGTACGGTTCCAATCTTAAACGATTTTGAATGGATTCGTTTTCCTTTGATTAAAATACTGAATTCGGTACTCCCCCCACCTACATCGACATAAAGAAAAGTTTTTTCTTTATTGATTGTATCAAAAATAGGGGTGTTGGAAATGATTTTTGCTTCTTTTTTCCCATCAATAATTTCAATCTTGATCCCAGATTTCACAAGAACTTTCTCCACTACTTTTCCTCCATTTTTGGCGTCTCTAAGGGCAGAAGTTCCAAAAGCAAGATAATCTTTAACCCCATGAACTTTCATCAACAATTTGAAGGCCTTCATGGATTTAACAATGCGCTTGATATTTCCTTCCGAGATCTTTCCCTCGCTAAAGGCGTCTTGCCCCAATCGGATGGGAACCCGTACCAAGGCATTCTTCCGAAAAACGGTTTTTTTCTTGTATTCCACCACATTAGAAACCAACATCCTGATGGCATTAGAGCCAATATCAATGGCAGCATATTTTCTGATTTTCATGACTGCAAGTTTTTGTAATAGTCATAAATCGCCCATTGCGAGCGTACAGGCTCCGCTGATGTCTCTTTCAACTGATTCTGAGGGGTTTTATTGATGATTCTTGCTTTCACATTATCCTTCCAAGTAATATCAAAAACATCGAGAATTTGTTTTTGTAAGGCGAGATCATAAATGGGTGCAGCTACCTCTACTCGGTTTTCTATATTTCGGGTCATAAAATCGGCTGAGGAAATGTAAACCTTTCGCTTCCCAGCATTTTCAAAGACATATACCCGAGGATGTTCCAGATAACGATCTACTATACTGATGACTTCAATGTTTTCACTCATCCCTTTCACGCCCGGAATTAAACAACAAATTCCTCTAACGATCATTTGAATTGGTACTCCCGCTTCACTGGCCTCATACAATTTGTTGATCATTGAGAAATTGGTAATGGCATTTAATTTTAATTTAATTCCACTGGGTAAACCTGCCTTTTTGTTTTCTATTTCTTTATTGATCATGCGCACCATTGTTGCATGGGTGTAATGAGGGGAAACAATGAGGTGTTTGTATTTTTTTAGCTTATAGTGTACTTGTAAAAAATTAAACACTTTATTTACTTCCTTGAGTACTTTAGGGGTGGACGTAAACAGCGTATAATCCGTATAAATTTTCGCGGTATCCTCGTTCAGATTTCCGGTACTAATAAAACCAAAGCGCTTCTTCTTGCCTTCCGTTATTTTTTCAATGACACATATTTTAGAATGCACCTTCAATCCGGGGATTCCAAAGATCAACTCAACACCCGCGGCTTGCATTTGTTCTGCATAGGTAATATTGTTGGTCTCATCAAAACGAGCTTGTAACTCAATTTGAACAAGTACCTTCTTTCCGTTTTTTGCAGCATTGATCAAGGCACTGGCAACATTTGAAAGTTGAGATAAACGGTAAATCGTAATCTTGATGGAACTTACATCGGGATCTAAGGCCGCTTCACGCAAAAATTTAATGACAAAGGAAAAACTGTGATATGGAGCATACAAAAGATAATCTTTTGCTTCGATGGCTTTAAAAATACTTTTCTCTAACGATAATCCTTCTATTGGGATGGGCTCCATTTTGTTGTACAACAAATCATTTCTATTCAATTGAGGAAACTTCATAAAATCCTTACGATTATGATATCTTCCCCCAGGAATCAAACTATCAGTACTATCAATTCCCAACAGCTTTTTTATTATGTTTAAAGTTTCCG
>JAURBX010000107.1 GCA_030828745.1 Flavobacteriaceae bacterium
AGCATTCTTTTAAATCCTTTCAAACAGGGAGCGTTTAAATTGGCAATAGAGCATAAACTACCCATTTTACCCTTGGTCTTTTTAGACTGTAAACGCAAATTTCCTTGGTACACGACCCATGGTTTTCCAGGAGATTTACGTACCCAAGCTTTAGAGATTATTCCAACGGCAAACTTAAAGGAAAGCGATATCCCCAAACTTCTAGAACAAGCCCATCAAAGTCTTAAAACTGCCTTGCTGTCTGATCCTAAAAGGCATTCGGAAGAAGCAATTCGGATATGGAAAGAGCGCGTTTAGAAACAGATCTTATCGACAGGAATTTTATCGCTCTCATTTAAATCAAGTAGTGCATTGATTACTTGACAGAATTCATATTCTTTTATTTCGGTTACACTGATTTTTTTTGAGAGGATTTTTTTCTCGTGAAGTAATTTTGCTCTTCGCGTTCCTTTTAACAAAGGCTCTTCTGGAGTATACCCAATCTCATTTTTAAAAAAGACAAGGTTGCCATAGGAACTGTCAGTTACCAAACCGTTTTTAAGGATAATAATGTCATCACAGCTGTTCCTTTTCAAGAATAATTGATCTAGGTTTTTACGATCCTTATATTTTAGAGAATAATTTATTGAATTACTTTCTATAATTTGAAGGGTTTTGATTTCTTTCGAAGTGTATTTGGACCCTTCTATTTTTTTTTCGAATTGATTGTACGAAACTCTTAGTTTGACCTTTCCTTTTTTTAATTTTTCAGGAATTAAAACCCCCTCTAGTAAACTGTTTTTTGGTAATTGATTATAACTTTTATGAAAGGCTGATTTGTATCGTTGCTCATGCCATAAGGGCGATTGGATTTCTCCATCAATAACGCAAATACTCTCAAAGAGAAGGAACATAAATTTTATTTATTAATTCTTGATATTCTTCCTTTTGCTCACTTAAATGAGTAATACCCCCTCCACTTCTGAACCAAAATTTTCCATTTCTTTTTTCGATATATCGAATGTTTACAGCACTTTCCAATCGCTTATTATCGTAAACACCAAATATTCCAGTGTAATATTCCCTCGGATCTGATTCAGCTTGTTGAATAAGCTCTAGTGTTTTGTCTTTTGGCGCACCGCTAATAGATCCTGCTGGCAGAAGGTTTTGAAAAATATCGCCTGCATTCTGAGTCCAATTGTTCGGGAGTTTAGCCGAAATTTCTGAACTACTTTGATAAAGATCATGAGTAGTAGATTTAATTTTTTCTAGATATCGATAGCGTTTCAAGTGTACTTCTTTTGCAACTTTAGAAAGGTCATTCCGAATCAAATCTACTATGGTATTGTGTTCATATTGCTCTTTTAAATTTTCCGTCAAAAGACGCTTTGCATTGGGAAGTGTTGCATCAATTGTTCCTTTCATGGGAAAGCTGTAGATGTTGTTGTTCTCAATTTTAATAAAACACTCTGGAGAAAACACGACAAAGTCATTTTTTTGTAAAATTTATAGGGCGCCTCTGCGGCATAGAATAGATCCAATAAAGAATGTTCTGTTTCCACCTGGGATTTAAAGGTTAAGTTGAGTAAAAAGGAATCTCCTTTGCCAATGTGATGTTTTACATAATCAAAAGCGGAAGCATACGTTTTTTCAGAAACAGGAGTTACCTTCAGGGATGAATGTAATTTGGTGTCTCTTTTTGGAGCGTTAGTTAAGCCCTTGACGTTGAAGTAAATTTCTTTACTTGAGGCTTCCTCGAAGCTATAAAACTGGGGCTTCCTCCCATAAAGTCCAAAAGGAAAATAAAAGGAACTCCCGATGAGATCCATTCAGAAAACTGGGAATTAAAGTTGGTTGAAACGCTCACAATTTTATTTATGCGTCAACAGCTTTTAAGGTATCCATTATTTTTTGTTCTAGCTCATCCATTAACTCCGGATTGTCAATGAGTAAGTTTTTTACTGCATCACGGCCTTGACCAATTTTAGTGTCACCGTAGCTAAACCAGGATCCACTCTTTTTGATGATCTCGTAATTTACACCTAAGTCAATAATTTCTCCAATTTTAGAAATTCCTTCTCCATACATGATATCAAATTCTGTGGTACGGAAGGGAGGAGCGACTTTATTTTTTACCACTTTAACCCGCGTTTTATTTCCTAAAACCTCAGATTCGGTATTTTTAATTTGTGTAGATCTACGAATATCCAAGCGAACGGAAGCGTAGAATTTTAAGGCATTTCCTCCTGTGGTTGTTTCTGGATTTCCGAACATGACCCCAATTTTTTCTCTCAACTGGTTGATGAAAAATACAGTACAATTGGTTTTGCTAATGGAACCAGTTAATTTCCGTAAGGCTTGTGACATTAAACGGGCATGAAGCCCCATTTTAGAATCACCCATTTCGCCTTCAATTTCACTTTTTGGTGTTAAAGCCGCAACAGAGTCAATCACGACAATATCGATAGCGCCAGAACGGATGAGGTTGTCTGCAATTTCTAGGGCCTGTTCTCCGTGGTCGGGTTGTGAGATGATCAACTCTCCGACATCCACGCCTAACTTTTCAGCATAAAAACGATCAAAAGCATGTTCTGCATCAATAAAAGCGGCAATTCCACCTGTTTTTTGGCATTCGGCAATGGCATGCAGTGTCAGAGTTGTTTTTCCAGAAGATTCGGGACCATATATTTCAATAACACGCCCACGAGGATAGCCCCCCACACCCAAGGCAATATCCAAACCAAGCGAACCCGAAGAAATAGATTCTACTTCAACAATGGCTTCATCGCCCATTTTCATGACGGCTCCTTTACCATAGGTTTTATCTAGCTTATCTAGCGTGAGTTGTAACGCTTTTTGTTTGGCACTTTTTTGATCTGACATAACTTGCTTTTTGGCTAAATTACATTTTCTTCTAAAGGCTTACAAGTCAGAGATGGCTGCATTATTAACAATTTTTTTGTAGGTTTAAAGATTAAAGATGATCTCGCATGAAACCGTATATTTTTCTTATTTGTTTGTTTAGTCAAGCCCTTTTTAGTCAAAAGATTCTGCCCCTTCGTGAGCGAGCAGACCTAATTGATGCCATCCAAAAGGAGCGTATTCAAAACCTACTTCCTAAGTTAATGGAAGAGCAGAATTTGGACCTTTGGGTATTGATTACTCGAGAATATAACGAAGATCCCGTTGTTAAAACCTTATTACCCCCCACTTGGCTGAATGCCCGAAGAAGAACGATTTTAGTTTTTTCTAAAACCAAAAAGGGCATTGATGCGGTGGCCATTACCCGATATAATTTTGGAGAGAATATTCGTTCTATTTGGAATAAAGAAAAACAACCCGATCAATGGCAAGCACTCTCCGAATATATTCAAAGTCAAAATCCAGACCGGATTGGAATCAATACCTCTGAACATTATGGTATTGCAGATGGCTTGGTCAAAACCGATTATGATGGCATGATGAACGCCTTACCCAAGGCATATCACAAAAAAATAGTTTCTGCAGAAACGCTAGCGGTGCGATGGATTGAAACCCGAACCCCATTGGAAATGACCCTATTTAGTCAGTTAGTGGAAATTACCCACAACATCATTTCAGAAGCTTTTTCTACTCAGGTAATTACTCCCGGTACAACGACTACTGAAGACGTGGTGTGGTGGTTGCGAGAAAAAGTCGCTGCACTTGGATTGGATACTTGGTTTCACCCCACAGTGGATGTGCAACGAACAGGGAAAAGTGATTTATATGCCTTTGATGGGAAATCCAAATACGATGTGATTTCCCCTGGAGATTTATTGCATTGTGATTTTGGTATTAGTTACCTGACATTAAATACCGATTGTCAAGAATTGGCCTATGTCCTCAAACCCGAAGAGACTGAAGCACCCGACTTTTTGGTAGCTGCCTTGGCCCAAGGCAATGCGGTACAGGATCATTTGACGCAAAATTACAAGAAAGGAAGAACAGGAAATGCAATTTTGAAACAAGCCATAGCGGACAGCAAAGCTGCAGGATTACGCCCACAGATCTACACCCATCCCTTGGGTCTCTTTGGACATTCAGCAGGAACAACCATTGGGATGTGGGACGCACAAGAGGGGGTTCCCGGTTCGGGAGACCATCCCTTACAAGAAGAAACGGTTTATGCGATTGAATTGAATGCGAAGGTTTTTATTCCCGAGTGGGAGAAGGACGTACGCGTGATGTTGGAAGAAGCCGGTTATTTTGGTGCAGATGGATTTCGGTACGTAAATGGACGGCAAACAGAGTATATTTTGATCGGAAACAAAAGGAGCCACTTAAAATAGGCATGATCCTTGTTTCGGTTGTAGGAAACACCCAAGTATGAAAAACAGTTTCACTAGCATTGTTTTACTTTTCTTCTTTCTTTCCGTTTACAGTTGTACCAAAGAAGTGCCCACTGCGAATTATCCAGATTCGATTTTTGGGCATTGGGACATTGAGGGGGGAGGGACCCTATTGTTTGAGGAAGATTCTTTTTCTGCCTCAGCAGGCTGCAACACACTTTTTGGAGATGTCACCATGACAAACGAGAGTCTTACTTTTTCTCTTATTGCCTCCACCTTAATAGGCTGTCCCGAAGAGGAAAGCAATCGGGAACAGGAATTAGTAGCACTTCTTGACAAGGCTGTTTTGACCTACAGGCTAGAAGAAAACAGCGCTCAACTATTTAATGAAGAAGGAGAGATGGTGTTAACCCTAATGCGACCAGAAAACGCGAACTTAGTGAATGCTTGGGTGGTAGTCTCTATCCGAATACCCAACGCAATCAGCTCCTCTATTTTGGATGCAGACACGGGCATTGTGTTTTTAGCGGATGGGACAGTAAGTATTCAAACCGCTTGCAACAGTGGAGGTGGAAAGTATACAACTCAAGAAGACCGCCTTCTGTTGACTGAGCTTTTCTACACCGAACGTGCCTGTGAAGCAGAGCGCAACACCCGCGAACAAGAATTCTCCCAAGCGCTTTCTCAAATCAACAACTATTCTATTTTAAGAAATACTCTCAGCCTAAAAAAGGAGTCGGAAACATGGCTTAGCCTTCGCTTGAAGGAGTGAAGGCAGAGTTAGCTAGTGACGACGAGTTAAAGGGATAACCCATCAGATTTAATGGAAAGAGTTTTCCTATACTAGCATTCCAAATAGTAAGGAGGTTGCTAAAGACTATCAAGTGTCTAGTTATCTCACTCATATTATTATTGATCAAAACTCAGTCATCACCTATTTTACGGGGGGTTATGGGGCATCAACCGTTAAAACAATTGATAAAAATATTGAACCTCTTTCAAAAAATAAAGTAAGGGTTGTTTTCTGCTACTTCGTAGGGAAAACAGGTCACCGATTTTATTTAAATTCCTCCCTTGGAATGCTTTTCTTTTTTTTGTAACTTCTATTCACAACCCATTTCTATGCCCAAAATTATGAGCCTACAACCTCCATCCTCATTTCACTCCTCTCTTGCTCGTATCACCCCTTTTTTGGAAAAGAGGATTGATGTCTTTTTTTCACAGAAGTTATTAGGCCAAGACAGTGGTAAAAACAAAGAAATGATAGTCAGGTCACTACACGAGAAATGGGAAAAATAAAAAATACCTTGGATGATTTTTTTAAGAACGAAACGTTCCACAATACATGCTGATTCGGGAAGTATTATTGAACAAAAACAAAAATATAACGGAAATAAACACACTTAGGGTGAATATATACGCTAATTAGCTTTCATTAAAAACAAAAAATAATAAACATGACAAGATCAATAAAAATTGGATTAATTGGACTTGCAATTCTTTTTGGATTCAAAGTGAATGCTCAAACTGAAAATAGCAAATCGGAAATTGAGCAAATTACAGTGACACTAATGGATTATATAGAAGGAACTGCAAATGGGGAACCAGATAGATTAAAAAGAGCATTTCACCCTGATTTTAATCTTTATACAGTTACAATTGAAGATAGTTTGAGAATTCGCATAGGAGAAAAACATATCACGAATGTAAAAGAAGGAGATAAATCAAATAGAATTGGACGAATAATTTCAATTGATTATGAAAAAGATGCAGCTATTGCTAAAGCTGAAATCTTAATTCCAAATTGGCGATTATTCACAGATTATTTTTTGTTGCTGAAATATGAAGGGTCTTGGAAAATAGTCCACAAAAGTTATACTTGGAGAGAAATCCCTAAAAAGAAAGAATAAAAAAAACGAAAAGTTAACGATGTCTATGAAATCATAGCCGCCTATCGACAGGTTACGCTTCATATATTCACCGTTAATCATTCTCCCCTCACATCATATGGACTCCCCCACCCATTTTCCTTATCTTTACCGAATCTTTTAACCTTAAAACACGTATAGCATGCAACTGTACAATACCTTAAGCGCAAAAGAGCGTGCGCAACTTATTGAAGAAGCCGGGCAAGAACGGCTAACGCTCTCTTTTTATCAATATGCCCAATTGGGCAATCCACAACTATTTCGGGACTATTTATTTATACATTGGAATCCTTTGGAGGTTTTAGGGCGAATTTATGTAGCTAATGAAGG
>JAURBX010000038.1 GCA_030828745.1 Flavobacteriaceae bacterium
CTGTTTGCCCTTCGTGCTCAACACTATCAATCTTTCCATTTAAATAATGATATTCTGTTTTTCCATTTTTATAGCTTCCGAATAATCCAAAAGGGTCACTACTTGCAATGATTGCTGCCTTGTGGCTTCTATACCATCCATCCTCTATCTCTTGACCTTTAAGCCAATCCTTTATTTTTAAAGTCTCCGATTCCAAGTTTTCTTTCTATTTCTGATTCAATAAGTTTTTAAACTTCTACTATTGTAAATATTTTTATTGAAATCTGCAGAGGCTTCTTCTTATTCATCGTTGCCTAAGTATATGTTTGGAGTTTCTGCATTTTTTCTTTGCTTCTTTAATTTCGTTTTTCATTGGGTTTTTGCTAGGTCTATTTCTACTTTTATTTTGATGAAGTATAAATGCAGTATTTACTTGTTTTTTTATAATTCAAGTTTTTGATAGTTTTAAAATATGAATCAGACAGGTTTGATATACGCTGCATTGATTATTATAGCAGTAATCATTTTTAATTGTTTAAATATTTAGGTCTTTCAAATGAAAATATTATTAAAATCAATTGCATTTCTACTAATTCTGAGTGGATTTTCAATTATTTGGTTTGGACTTTCATCTTAAAAGGAAATCAGATTCGTTTTTCATACTGTAAAATCTCTAATTTGTCTGGGTCTTTTAGTAGCATTTTAATTAAAGATTTAACTACTATATCAGCTTTAGTATTTGTTTGAATACCTATCATGTTTCGTAATGCTTCAGCTTCATACTTTTTTAATTCTAGTAGTATGTTTTTTAAATTTAATGAGAAGATTATGTCGATGGATAAATAGTTTCAAATGACTAAAGGGCAAGATTAAAAAATCAAATGGAACGCTTTCCTACTATATCTAACAAACGTTATATAATAGGTGATTTTAAATCGTTAATCTTAAGTAGATAACAGTTAGTTAGAGCAGACTTCTTCTAAAGTTAACTCGGATATATAGTAGTCTAAAACTTGAGTGTTGCTATAAATAGTCGCACACTCTTTATATGTCCTGATGAGGTTTTCATTAGAATCCATATAGTATGTGAAAGTTCCACAATGATTGATTCTTTCCCCTACGACTTTATACCCCAACTGAAGGGTGTCTTTATTGTTTTTTTTAACACTATAACTGAATTTATTACTGTCAACCATGGTGTCTCCCTCACTGAATTCATAACAAATTCCATCTTCAACAATAAACAACTTGAAAGGGTTGCTTTTAAATGTTTTAAAGTTTTTACCCCGAGTCCAAACAACATTGTCAATTTTATCCAAAAAAACAGCCTCGCTTTCATTGTTTTCATTCTCTGAACAAGAGATAATAGTTAATAAAATGAAAGGAAAAAGCTGAATCCATTTTAATAGTTTTTTCATATGAAATCAAATATAAAAAAATAACTCTACCCATAAGAATATTTAAAGTTAAGTATTCATTTACATCCTTTGCAAGAGACTTAAATCCAGTAAAAATGGAAAAAGGGATACCCTTTGGGTAATCCCTTTTGTGTTAGATTCTCACAATCTTAAAATTCTCGATAGTCACCACTCAAAAAGGCATTAGCCTCTTCTTCTTTAAAACGTGCTTTTTCATTATCCCAATGTAGTGTCTGTTTAGGAAAACGTCCAGCGATTACTCCTAACAAAATTGTTTCTGTTAACCTTGCAGAATACGAAAAGGGCGCCGAAGCCTTATCCTTTCCAAGACATGCATCTACAAACTGATGATAGTGTTTTGGTGCATCGCGTTCGTAGTCATTCTTATTGTTTCCAAGACTATTGTTGGGATCATATTGGCTTATATCAATTTCTTGATATTCTCCATCTACAATGAGTCGAGGTAATTCCATAAAATGAGGAAGTAATAAGCGTCCTTTTTCTCCAATAAACATAGCTCCTTGCAGGGGAAGCTTTTCTTTATTGGGAAGTTTTAACTCTTTGTTGACTTTGGGCATACCTGGTCCATCTGACCATACCCAAGTTAAGGTGTCTGTAGTATATTTTGTTCCTGGGAATGTATAAGTCACATTGTTATTTTCCGGAAAACCAAATCCATTAGGCTTACGACATTTATTGGTAATTGTTAAGGGAACATCAAGCGCCAAAGCGTTATAAGGTGTATCGAAAATATGCACCCCCATGTCTCCGAGGGTTCCGCAACCGTAATCCACTAATTTTCTCCAGTTCCCTGGATGGTAAACGGTGTCTTTATAGGGTCGTTCAGGGGAAGTTCCTAACCACAAATTCCAATCCAAATGATCTGGAACTGTATCTGCACCCTTGGGTTCGGGTCCATCATAACCCCAATTTTTTGGTGACCAAGCATGGACCTTACTTACTTTACCAATAATCCCAGATTGAATAAGAACAGTAGCTAATTTGTAATCATAAAAAGAATGCACCTGTATCCCCATTTGAGTTACTAAATTCTTTTCCTCGGCAATTTTACGCATGGCTCTTGCCTCCGACACAAAATGAGTTAGCGGTTTTTGACAATAAACAGGTTTATTCATCTCCATCGCCATCATGGAGGCGGGAGCGTGGGTGTGATCGGGAGTGGAAACAACAACTGCATCGATATCAGCTGACATCTCTTTTAAAAGAGTTCTGTAATCTGAATATGTTTTTGCATTGGGATGCAACTTTTTAGCAGCTGCTAAATTGTTAGAATCTACATCACATAATGCAACAACATCAACTGAATCATGAGAGGATATTGATGCCAAATCAGCAGCGCCCATGTTACCCACTCCAATATGAGCGGTTCTTAATCTAGCATTGTTGTTTGATAATGCAAAAACAGAAGAGGGCAATAGGGCTGTTGATGCAAATGCGGCAGATGTTTTTAAAAAATCTCTTTTTTTCATTATATTTATTTTTTATTATTCAAGTCTAAAACACATAAAACTGTTCTTCAATGTCAATAGAAAACTTTCTTGGTTTTAACATTTCTATATCATGATTTAGCAATCCATTGAAAACTAATTAAAATTAATAAATTCTAAGATACCACAAGGTCTTTTTCAAACCTATCTTTTGAGTACACAAATAAAAAAAGTTAATTCCTATTTTTTTTATGAAGAATGGGACTAAAACAGTCATCAATTTTCATTTAGATACAAATCATTGTGAAAGAAATAACCTCTAATCTGCTGATTTTTCAAAATGCTTTTTTTTAATATAATTTATTTTTTTGCACCAAAATTAGTATATTCGTTAATTAAATCACTTATTATGAAATTACTCAAACCTTTCCTATTAACAGTATCCCTCATTTTTACTATTAATCCTACGCTTGCACAAACTTCTGAAAACCCATGGGCCATTGCCGTCGGTGCTGACTTAATCAATCTTCAAGGGGATAATGTAGATTCTGGTATAAACTTTGGAGCTCCAGCTTTGAGTTTATCAAGATACATTGGAGCTGGCTTTTCAATTGGCGCTCAGTACGCGCTGAATAACGTTAAAAATAACAACACTGACCTTAAATACTCTTCTATTGATGGAGTTGTTAAATACAATCTTACTAAAGGCAAAGTTCTTCCCTACCTTTTTGCAGGTTACGGATTTTCAAAATTTGCTGATGGAAAAGATAAAGAAGGGCTTTTTCCTTCTACTGAAACCAACAGAACTGCTATTGGTGGAATTGGAGCCAACTTCTATTTAGATGATAATTTTGCAATTAATGTTAGCACTTCCTACAGAGGCAATGTTGAAGGTAGCACATACAATCACCTGCAACACATTGTGGGTTTGAGTTATAATTTTGGAGCTGGAGATGCTGATAAAGATGGTGTTCCAGATCAAAAAGACATATGTCCAGATATTCCTGGTCTCAAAGAATTTGACGGATGTCCTGATACAGATGGGGATGGTATTCCTGACAACAAAGACCGATGCCCTGAAGAAGCTGGAACAGAAGCACTTCAAGGATGTCCTGATGCTGATGGAGATGGAATTGCTGATATTGATGACGCATGTCCAAACAAATCTGGAACCGCTGCAATGAATGGATGTCCTGATTCTGACGGAGACGGTGTTGCAGATAATGAAGACAGATGTCCTGAGATTGCTGGAGATACAGCGAATGGAGGATGTCCTTGGACCGACTCTGATGGTGATGGCGTCCCAGACAAAGATGACAATTGTCCTGATTTAGCTGGAACGATAGTAAACAATGGTTGTCCAGACGAACCCACTGAATTGATAAATTTCATCAACAGTGAGAATAATAAAATTCTTTTCCCTGCAAGTAGTAATTCCCTAGATTCTAGCGATAAAGCTATCCTCGATATTGTGAAAAATTTATTAAATAAATATCCTGATGCTTCAATAGTAATTGAAGGTTATGCTTCAAGTGACGGTTCTGAAGGCTACAATATGAAATTATCGGAAAGACGAGCTACTTCGGTTAAAGAATACCTTGTAGAAAATGGTATTGATGCTAATCGGTTAAATACAGTTGGTTATGGTGAAACAAAACTGACCGGCGATAACAATAGTACTTCAGGAAGAAAACAAAGTAGAAGAGCTAAAATTAATAGAAGTGCTAAGATGTCAATTAATTAATTTAAGCTTCTTATAAATCTTAAAACCCCTCAAATTGAGGGGTTTTTTTAACTTCATATACCAAGATAATTGCTCCTATATGAAAAAATATAAATACCCATTCCTGGCTTTACTTTTCATTTCCTTTGTTTCATTTGCACAGAATAGAGAAATTCCTATTGATACGATTGTAACAACCTATCATACCACAACAATTAAAGGTAAAAATGTAAATTATCAAGCAAAAACAGGTACTCAACCGGTATGGAATGAAGACGGAAAACCAATTGCTACTTTATTTTATACCTATTACAAAAGAACGGACTTAAAAAAAAATCCTGAACGCCCCTTACTCTTTTCTTTTAATGGTGGGCCGGGTTCGGCTTCAGTTTGGATGCATTTAGCTTACACAGGGCCAAGAATCCTTAACATTGACGAGGAAGGCTATCCCGTTCAACCCTATGGATATAAGAGCAATCCTAACTCCATATTAGATGTAGCAGATATCGTTTTCATCAATCCTGTAAATACAGCGTATTCTAGAATTATTGATCATGATGGAAAAAAAGAAGATGGAAAAACATTTTTCGGAATCAACGAAGACATTAGCTATTTAGCAGAGTGGCTTACTACTTTTGTGAGCAGAAAACAACGGTGGGAATCTCCAAAATATTTAATCGGAGAAAGCTATGGAGGCACAAGAGTTATGGGACTTTCTGCTGCACTTCAAGAAAAGCAATGGATGTACATCAATGGAGTTATCATGGTTTCACCTGCAGATTATAAAGTAATACGGGTGGGGGGTCCCGTTTCTTCAGCAATCAATCTCCCATATTACGCTGCGGCGGCTTGGTATCATAAGAAACTTAGTCCCCAACTACAACAAAAAGACCTTACAGAGATGCTCCCTGAGGTTGAAGATTTTGCAATTAATGATTTAATTCCTGCTCTTGCAAAAGGTGGATTCATTCAACAAGAAGAACGATCTGAAATAGCCTCCAAGATGTCCTTATATTCTGGGCTCTCAGAAAAAGTCATCTTGCAAAATAACTTAGATATTTCTACAGCTTTCTTTTGGAAAGAACTATTGAGGGAAGAAGGAAAAACCATTGGAAGGTTGGACTCACGCTATCTAGGCATCGATCGTAAAGATGCTGGAATGCGACCCGATTATAGCGCTGAGCTCACCTCATGGCTACATTCATTTACTCCAGCAATCAATCATTACATTCAAAAAGAATTAAAATTTAAAACGGATATTAAATACAATATGTTTGGTCCCGTGCGGCCGTGGAATAATGATAATGACAATACCAGAGAGGATTTGCGACGTGCAATGGCTGAAAATCCATACATGAAAGTACTTTTTCAATCCGGATATTACGATGGAGCTACCACGTATTTCAATGCAAAATACACCATGTGGCAAGTTGATCCGAGTGGTAAAATGAAAGATCGCTTTTATTTTGAAGGCTATCGTAGTGGGCACATGATGTATCTACGCAATGAAGACCTGATCAAAGCAAATGAAGATATTCGAACATTTCTCCAAAATACTGCTGCTAAAGGAAAACCTGCCAAATACAAATAAACGCGCTAAACATCACAACGACGAATACTGTCAGCTAGAGAATCAAAGCCATTATTCTCTCTATTTTTAGGAATAAATTCTTGAGCGACATATCCTTCGAATCCTGACTCCACTATGGCTTCCATTATAGCTGGGTAGTATAACTCTTGAGACTCATCAATTTCATTTCTTCCAGGAACACCTGCAGTATGGTAATGACCGTAATATTCTTTATTCTCACGAATAGTTCGAATCACATCACCTTCCATAATTTGCATATGATAGATGTCATACAACAACTTGAAATTATCAGACCCTAAAGCTTTACAAAGTGCAACCCCCCATTCGGAATTATCACACATATAGTCATTATGATCAACTTTAGAATTCAGGAGTTCCATATTTAAAATAACACCGTGTTTTTCTGCTATAGGGATAATTTCTTTGAGACCATTGACACAATTCTGTAAACCAGTCTTGTCATCAATTCCTCTACTGTTTCCACTAAAACAGATAAGGTTTGTCCATCCTGCTTCTGCCACCAAGGGTATAAATCGTTTGTAATGTTTTATCAAACCTTCGTGATATTTAGTATCACACCATCCTTTAGTTAAATCTCTTGTAGACTTCCCCTCTAAATCTCCATAACACATAGTAGAAGTCAATCCATACTTTTTTAAAGTATCCCAGCCCTCTGCACCAATCAGATCGATTCCTACTAACCCTAAGCTTTTAGCTTCTTTTGCAAGGGTCTCTAAAGGTATATTGCTATAACACCATTGACATACAGAGTGATTGATATTCCCTTTCAAAGGTGCAGTTTTCGACTTCATTTCAGTGTTAAGATTAGGGATTGCCATTGCAGTTGAGCCTAAAGCCATTGTTTTAATAGCATTCCGACGATTAATTCTTGAATCTTTATTCATTTTTATAAATTAAAATTTATTATTCTTTGTTATAAAATTTTTAGTTGCTTTTCCCAATTCCAAGCACTCATCAATGAATCCTCCAGAGAATATTGCGCCTTCCACCCTATTCTATTGTTTATTTTTTTTGGATCGGCAAAAGCTGTTATCACGTCTCCAGTTCGAGGTTTACTTATCTCAAAGTGCACTTTCTCTCCTGTTACTTTCTCAAAAGTCTGAACTATTTCCATAACACTTACTCCTTTTCCTGTTCCAACATTATAAACCTCACAGGCTTCTGAATTATTGGATTTAATCAGGTAATCTAGACTTTCTATATGGGCTTGAGCTAAATCCATAACATGAATATAATCTCTAATACAAGTACCATCTGGGGTGTTGTAATCTGAACCAAAAATTTTAAGTGTTTCACGTTTACCTATTACTGTTTGGGTGAGAAATGGGATTAAATTTTGTGGAATTCCTTGAGGAAATTCACCAATTTTTGCTGAAGAATGCGCTCCTATAGGATTAAAATAACGCAATAATATCGCATTAAACCCTTGGTATGCTTTACAACAATCAGCAATGATCTGTTCTCCTATTTGTTTGGTATTTCCATAGGGTGAAAACGCCTTTTTCAAGGGGATATCCTCATCAATTGGCATTTTATCAGCTTGACCATATACGGTGCAAGAAGAGCTAAATATAAATGGAATTGCTTTTCGAGTGACTGGTTTTAAAACCTGAACCAACCCACTCACATTATTTTCATAATATTCTAGAGGTTTTTCAACACTCTCCCCAACAGCTTTGTAAGCTGCAAAATGAATAACACCATCAATATTTGGGTGTTTATCAAATAAATTTGTCATTTGATTTTCATCTCTGACATCTAAAGCTTCAAAAAAAGGTCTTTTACCCGTAATCGCTTCAATACCCTCTAAAACATCAATAGAGGAATTGTCAAGATTGTCTACAGAAACAACTTCATACCCTTTTTGAAGTAAAAGTACTGTTACATGTGATCCAATATATCCTAATCCACCTGTTATAAGTATTTTCAAAAAACTAGTTTTTTTTAAGTTAACTCCCAACCTTTTCTATACGTTCTTCCCACGAATTGGTTTGCTGCATCAAGATTTTTAATCTTCATTCCGTCTCCATCCCAAAGTAATTTTTTACGGCCAATATAATTTGTGTTTCTTTTACCATCTGACTCCGTTAACATATAACTTCTAATGGCAATATTTCCCATTAAAACCGTCTCTGTTAATGGGCCTGAATAATCAAAAGATGAAGTGAGCGACTTGTGTTCTGCACTGTCAAATCCCGCCTTACAGGCATCTACCCACTTACGTTGATGTCCAAATTCAGGCTCTGAAATTTTAACTTTTTCACCGAGAATTACAGGTTCTCCTTTACGATATAATTTAGGGTCATCTCCATAAGCATCACAAGTAATTACTCCTTTTTCACCAATCATAATAATACCGTTTGCTTCGATACTGACATCTGCTGGGAGTAAGTCGGGGTGGAAAGGTCGAATACCGCCATCACTCCATGTCATTTGAATGGGACTATTGTTTTTTTCTGTTGGATCAAAATGTAAGGAAACCGACGAGGAAGGAGGGCATCCTTCTGGATAATAATCTGGACTCCACATTTTAGTATAAATTGCCCCAACACTGCATTCAACATCCGTTGGGTATTTCAATCCAAGTGCTTTAAAAGGAATATCAATCAAATGACATCCCATATCACCAAGTGCTCCTGTTCCAAAATTCCACCAACCTCTCCAATTAAAAGGGTGCATCTCTGGAATATAGGGGGTCTCTGGTGCAGGGCCTAGCCATTGATCCCAGTTTAAAGTAGCTGGTTTTGCAGTTGAATCAGGCTTTTTCATCTCGACACCTTGTGGCCATACTGGACGATTTGTCCAAACATTTACTTTCGAGATGGGGCCAATAGCCCCTTCATTAATCCATTTTTGAATCTGTAGTTGGTCGGGGTTTGATGCCCCCTGATTCCCCATTTGGGTAACTAATTTTTTCTCACGCGCCATTTCAGTTAGCAAACGTGCTTCATAGATGTTATGTGTAAGTGGTTTCTGAACATAAATATGAATACCTCGTTCCATTGCATAAAGAGCAGCTGCAGCATGTGTATGATCAGGAGTTGAAATCGTTACTGCATCAATATCCTTCTCTGTATCTAACATTTTCTTGAAGTTGTCATAAAATTTTGCGTCAGAAAATCTTTTCATCGACTTCCCTACCCCTCCTTTACCTGACCTATCAGTGTCACATAGAGCGATTACACGTTCTCTTCCTCTTACCGATGCGTTTCTTAAATCGCCTTCACCTTTTCCACCAACTCCGATCCCTGCAATTGCAAGTTGATCACTAGGAGCCGTATATCCAACTCCTCCCAAAACATGACGAGGCACAATAAATAATGAAGAGGCAGCGACTCCCTTCTTTATAAAAGAGCGTCTACTATTAGAATTGCTTTTTGAATGTTTATTGTACATAATGAATAAAAATTGAAGTTAATAGAAAAACTAATTTACAAAAAAAGTCTTGTTATTGAAGTTTATTAGGGAACCAAAAAAGACCCTTCCCAATTATTTTTCAAACGAAATAAAGCACGTAAATGATTGGGGCGTTTTAGACGTAAATATTCAATTGTTTCCGCTTTAAAGACTAGTTGTAGAAAATGTCCTTGATCTGAAAAGTCGTATTGAACTTTTTCTGGAGAACTAATTTGACTTCCTGGGCTCATTTTCGCAGCATAATCTTTCTTACTCTGCTCAGGAATAGCATTATAAATGGAGGAATCCGTATTTGATTCAACAAGACGCACTCCAACAACAATTTGCAGCATGCGCTTGGAGTCATAAAATAAAAGTTGAGCTCTTGAATCCTGCTGTAATTCGTTCACTTTTCTGGAACGCAAATCAGTATAAATAGTAAATTGAAATGTATTTGAATCAAAATTTCGTAAAACCACCGTTCTGAGATGTGGCCTTCCATCCAATGCTACTGTTGCTAAGGTGAAAAATCGGAAAGGATGTTTTTTATTGTGTTTTGCCTTAATCCACTGATCCTTACATTCATTTAACAAAGAAACTAGCATTAGAAATTTGATTGATTTTTTTTAGCCCAACTGGATACTCTTATTTTTGCATTTTCCTGAATATCAGCCCAAAAAAGATTGATGTCGGCAAAATGATAATTTTTTATAAAGGAAAGAAAAAAACGCTTGGGAATTTTTGGCACACTGGACCATAACATCCCATCTATTTTTTCAACTTTAAGACTCTTTGGGTATATCTTCTTATCAGAACTCAAAACCCCTAAATGGTCTTTTTTATTGCTGACTTCTTGATCGTCCCATGAAATGGGATTACTGACGACTCCTCCTTTATACCAATAATCGTAGCGTTTTGGGAGCTTGTTTCTCTTGTAAGTATTCCAACTCAGAAACCCCCCAACAGCATCGGGTTGAACTAGTGGAGGAATATCATTAAACTCATTTTGTGGTATCCTCACCCCCACAAGGTAGGCAGCAATCAACTTTTCTTTCAAAACTTTACCTTCAAAAAACTCGTGTAACAAACGTTTTGCATGCAAAGAACCCTGACTGTGAGAAGCAATGATGATGGGTTTCCCTTGATTATAATGAGCTAAATAAAATTCAAAAGCACGTTTCACATCTTGATAAGCTAAGACACCTGCCTCTTTACCCTGCGTTGCATAGGGATCTACAAAAATTCGATAATGGGCTTGACGATAAAAGGGGGCGTACAGATTTGCTGCTTCTGTCCATGCAGAAGCTTGAAAAGTAATCGCTTGCGACAATACTTTATTTCTTATGGCTTCATTATAAATATCTGCATTCCATTGAGGATCTTTTTTATCTGTAAATAATGTGGGATAGATATAAAACACATCCGCATTCTTGATTCCCGTATTCTCAACAATGCCTTCCAATTCTCTTGGCCATTGATTGGGTAGAACGGCCCAATTTTCTACTTGACTATAATCAGGTTCTCTTGGAGCGGTTTTTAAATTAAAATCCGAGGTTTTATACATGGGTTTACATGAAATAAAAAGTAGTGTAACTAAAACAAAAATAAAATTTCTCAATTATGAATCTTTATGTAAAGATACTGGATTCAGAAATAACGTGAAAAGTTGAATGTATCAAGAAACAAATTGATTTAGATTTTATAACATATAAAAAGAATAATTACCTTTAAACATCCTATTTAACCAAATAAAATATTTTCATGAAAAAAAATATTATTCTTTTATTTTGTCTTTCCATTGGAGTGATGATCAGCTGTCAAAATCAAAAAAAATCAACAAACCCTCAAAAGACTGTCGAAGTTAAGGTAGAGCGAAACGATACCATCTCAAAAGCCACAGTGACCATTTCTAGTGATCAAAATGGCAAGGTTTCCAAAGAAGTTCAAGTATTTGAGGGGGCTCATGAAGAGGTAATGTCCAAGGTCGATTTGATTACTGAAGAATCTGAGGGAAATGAAATTATTGAAAGAAAAAGTGTTAAAAAACTTCAGTTTCTACTAAATCCCAAAAGTGGAAGTGAAACCTCTGGAAAAGTTGCTTTCACAGAAGAGAATGGACAAGTGCTTTTGGAAGCAGCATTATTTGGGTTGAGTGAAGGTACTCATGCGATTCACATTCATGAAAAAGCAGATTGCTCATCAGACGATGGCAAGTCAACCGGTGGACACTGGAATCCAACCTTTGAAAACCATGGTGCATGGGGTGCAAAAACAGGTTACCATAAAGGAGATATTGGTAATTTCCAGGCTACTGCCGATGGAAATGGAGCCATTACATTTTCAACCGATCAATGGTGCTTGGGGTGTGATGACGCTACAAAAAACGTGATTGGCAAAGCAATTATTGTTCATCAAGGAGAAGATGATTTAGCTTCCCAGCCCTCTGGAGCCGCAGGAGCAAGAATAAGTTGTGCTGGTATTATAGAATGATTAAAAGTCCCATTGACGCGTAACGTCTAATTTCTTTTTAGCATCAAGTACCTCCTGAGGGATTACTTTTAAAAAGGACGGATGTTGTTCAATAGCATATTCAATTTTTTCAAGTATGCTATCGACACTTTCATTTTCATAATCGATTTCAAGAGGCTTTTTGATAATCATGGATTGGAGAATTCCACGTTTTTTGATCATCAAGCCTTTTTTATCAAAGGATCGCCTAAAACCGTCTATTACGATAGGTATCACAACAGGCTTATATCGTTTTATAATATGAACCGTACCTTTTCTGACGGGACCAAAGGGCTTGGTTGTTCCTTGAGGAAAAGTAATTACCCAACCATCATTTAATGCGGTACCGATGTTGGTAATATCACTCATTTTAACTTGTCGATTAACATTTTTTCCACTTTCACGCCAAGTACGCTCTATTGAAACAGAGCCGGCATAAGCCATCACACGAGGTAATAGGCCTGCTCGCATGGTTTCTTTTGCAGCCACATAATATATATTCAGTTTTGGTGACCATAAATAACCAACATTTTTAATGCTGTCGATACGTCCGCTTAAACTGGCGTTAAAAACATGAAACATAGCAACAACATCAGCAAAATAAGTTTGATGATTGGAAATAAAAAGTACGTTTTTATCAGGTAAATTTTTGATGATTTCTGACCCTTCGATTTCAAGTTCATTAAAACCACGATAGCGTCTGTGGGTCATAAAACCCATATAACGAATCAACCATTTTTTTAAAATTAGGTAATGACCAAATGGATTTTTTTTGAACATATAGGCTATTATAATTGGGATAAAGATAAAATTAAATCAATGCGCAGTACTCTAAAAAAAGTTTAAATTCTGACAAGATCATTGCTGTAGCTCCCCATATTGTATGCTCTTCATAGATATAGCAAGGAACAGTAGCCCCCTCAAAAACTCCATGTTTCAAATGACTTTGTTTAACCTTAGCTGCAATTAGTTCACTCAACGGGATTTCAATGTGCTGAGCCACTTCACGTGGGTCAAGAGTAAATCTAGGTGTTTGAGCTTCAACCACAACAAAAGGGCTTACCAAAAAATTACTCGGTGGAATATAAATCGGACTTAAATTCAATAATGGTTTTGATTCTTGAGGCATAACTCCCAATTCCTCACTACACTCTCTCAATGCAGTATGCCATAAACTTTGATCGGATTCTTCAGGTTTCCCCCCAGGCAAACTTATTTGACCAGAATGTGGTCCATCATAATTCGCTCGCTTAATCAATGACAAATACATCAATCCTTCCTTTGGATAGCAATAGAGTAGAACAGCTGCCTTTTTAGCATTCGGAAATTCTGTCGGTAATTGTTCAAACTGTTCCCTCCGCTCAATTGGAGCTGTAAGAAGATGTGCATGTTTTCCCGGTAAAGAGAAATCTTTTACATTTGAAACACAATTTATAAAAGTTTGATAATCCATGTTAAAGACAAAAATACTTATTCTCTCATTAATGGGATTATTCCTTCTAGTGCAATGCAGTTCTAAAAAGAAAGAAAGTCAAAGCATTAAAAAAGTGGTTCAACAGGAACAGCATTTAGAACAACCAAAAGTAGAAGTTAACCCGAAAGAAGATTTTCTTGTTTTAAATGATAAAAATGCAATCCCCTTCTTTTTTGATTACCAAAAAGAAAATTTAGAGGATAAAGTGAGAATAAGTACTCGCTTTGGAAACATTGACATTAAACTCTATAAAAATACTCCCTACCACAGATCCAATTTTATTTACTTAACCAAAAGAGGTTATTTCAATAATACCACATTTCATAGAGTAGTTCCCGGATTTATTATACAAGGGGGTAATTCAGATCGATTAGAAACTTCAAGAAAAAGAGGTGAAATAGGAAAATATCTACTTCCTCCTGATACGAGAAAGGGGCATAAACACCATAGAGGAGTCATTTCAATGCCAAGTAGTGAGATAGAAAATCCCTATAAATTGGCTTCACCCTATGAATTCTTTATTGTTCAACAAAGTCCTGGAGCGTATCACCTTGATGGCTCCTACACTGTTTTTGGAGAAGTTATTAAGGGAATGGAAGTTGTAGATAAAATCAACAAACAGACCATTGATGATAGAGAGACCCCTTTAACAAATATTTTTATGGAAGTGTCTTTATTAGAATAAGTTTTCCTAATAATTAAGTTAAATTTTAATAATTTAACACAATTAAACAAGTTTCAAAAATTATTGTATAAGAAATTCTTATTATATTTGAAATTATAATAGAAAAATATGACACTTACTCAACTTCAATACACATTAGCCGTGGCAGAACAAGGAAACTTTACACAAGCAGCAGAAAAATGTTTTGTTACACAGCCCACCCTAAGCATGCAAGTTCAAAAACTTGAAGAGGAGCTAGGCGTTAAACTCTTTAATAGAAACACCAAGCCAATTTCACTTACTGCAATTGGTGAAAAAATCATAGAGCAAGCAAAAATGATTTTAAAGGAAGCAAAGCGGATGGATGATATTGTTTCTGTTGAAAAAGGGATTGTAGGAGGAAATTTTCGATTGGGAATCATACCAACCATAATGCCCACGCTACTCCCTTTATTCCTCAACACATTCATTAAAAAATTCCCCAAAGTCAATTTAAAGATAGAAGAACTGAATACTGCTTCAATCATTGAAGAACTGAAAAGTGGAAAGTTAGATGCAGGAATTGCCGCCACGCCATTAGGAGACGATAGGCTCATTGAAAAGCCCCTCTACTACGAACCCTTTGTAGGATATATCCCACAATCCCATCCGCTCTCCAGACTCAAAACACTGAAAGCATCGGATTTAGAAAAAATGGATGTTTTAGTTCTTGAAGATGGACATTGTTTCAGGGAGCACGTTTTAAAACTTTGCCAAACACCGAACTACTCCCATTCGTTTAATTTAAAAAGCGGAAGTTTTGAAACCTTAATTCATCTTGCTAATGATGGTTTAGGTATGACCTTACTCCCCTATTTACAAACAAGAAGTCTTAGCCCAAAAAACGCTGAGAACTTAAGATCCTTCGAAAGTCCCGAACCGGCTCGCGAAATTAGCTTGATACATTCTAAAAGCCAGCTGAAACTGCCCGTTATTGAATCTCTTGCCTCGACCATAGAGGGAATAATGAGAGGTGCTATCCGATTTGAAAATGTGAAAATTGTTACTCCAAATTAATTGAGTTTACTTTGCTTGAAAACCCATCTAAATGCCTATTTTTTTTGTAAAACCCAACTAACCACTGCCTTAAACGACTATTATCTTCCTCACTTAAATATTGGTTTGCCTTAAACAATTCCTTACTAAACAATTCCCTGTCAAAGCTCACTTTTCTGAGAATCATTCTGTAATAATTTAAATTTCTAGACATGAATTAAAGGTAAAAACAGTTAAATGTATATTTAATTTCAATACTAAAATGTTGGCGAAAAGTTAAAATAAATTTTTTATTACTATGTATAGCATAGTTCTATCTTTTATTTATATATTTGCATAACCTAATATCTAATAATCTTGAAAACAGAAAACACAACAGCTCAGATGCGAAAAGGAATATTAGAATTCTGTATTCTCTCATTGATTGCAGGAAACAATCTTTATACCTCTGAGATTTTGGATGCCCTTAAAAAAGGAAAGATGCTGGTCGTGGAGGGTACCATATACCCTTTACTCACACGTTTGAAAAATGCAAATTTATTGCAATATCATTGGGAAGAATCCACCTCTGGACCCCCAAGAAAATATTACTCAATTA
>JAURBX010000058.1 GCA_030828745.1 Flavobacteriaceae bacterium
AAAGCAATATTTTATTATACGGCAGATCAACGCGTGGATTTTAGACAATTGATCAAAGACATGGCGCATGCATTCTCTATTCGGATTGAGATGAAGCAAATTGGTTTGCGCGAAGAAGCCTCCAGATTAGGGGGGATTGGTTCCTGTGGAAGAGAATTATGCTGTTCTACTTGGCTGACCGATTTCCGGTCGGTTTCTTCTGGGGCTGCACGGTATCAGCAACTTTCTTTAAATCCTCAAAAGCTATCAGGCCAGTGTGGCCGTTTGAAATGTTGTTTAAATTATGAGTTGGATGCTTATCGTTCTGCGATCAAAGCTTTTCCTAAACCCGAAGTGAAACTGCATACTGAAAAAGGAATTGGCGTCTTTCAAAAGATGGATATTTTTAAGGGAGTGTTGTGGTATTCCTATAAAAATGATTGGATCACTTGGCATAAATTATCCACCGCTGCTGTGAATAAAATCATCCAAAAGAACAAAGCAAAAGAGACCGTCTCCAGTCTTGAAGAATACGTTGAAGAAGAAATTAAATCGGAGGCTAAAATTTTTGACAGTGGTGTGGGAGAGGACAGTTTAAATCGTTTTGACAAACCAAAGAATCACTCAAAAAAGAAACGAAGAAAGAACAACAAACGCAAATTTCACAATGGGCCTAAGAAGACGACATAGCATACTCTCCTTTTGGGTATTGATGGGCTTTCTTTCTTGTACAAGGGAGGTGGGATTTAGCTTACAAAAGACCATTTCAAAAGAAGGACTTACGCCAAAATCGGTTGTTTTTGATATTCCTGCTTCCGTTTTTAAAGACACGCCTCAGAATATTTTTATTTGGTTGCGTAATAATGCTGAATATGAATTTTCCAATGTCTTTTTAATCGCATCTTTGAAAGTAAATAACAAAATAAGAATCCAAGATACTTTAGAATATGCGATGACCGCTCCAGATGGGAGTTGGTTGGGCAAAGGATTTACCGAACTAAAAGAGAATAAATTGTGGTGGAAGCAAGGGCTGATAATTCCAGAGGAAGGGCTTGTTCAAATAGAAATAGCTCAAGCCATGCGTAATAATGGGAAGTCTAATGGCGTTCCTAAATTGAAGGGAATTGTCTCTCTGGGAATCTCAATTGAGGAGCAACAATAAAGACTATGGCTAAAAAGAACAAAAGAACAAAAGCGCAGTCTCACAAAAAACCCATCCGATTGCTTTGGGCAATTTTTATTGCAGGAATAGTCGGGATTTTTTTACTTTTTGGAGGGGCAGCAATGGGTTGGTATGGCCCCATGCCTGACTTACAGCAGCTGGAAAATCCAAATACCAATTTAGCCTCTCAAATCATTTCTTCAGATGGAGTGACATTGGGGAAATACTATTTTGATGACAATAGAACACCGATCACTTTTGAAGAACTTCCCACCAATATGGTCAATGCGCTCATTGCAACAGAAGACGAACGATTTTATGATCACGCAGGGATCGATTGGAAAGGAACCCTTAGGGCATTTGTTTATTTAGGGAAACGAGGAGGCGCAAGTACCATTACCCAACAATTAGCACGACAAATTTTTGTAGGGGTTCGTTCACGAAATAAAATTAAGACCGTTTTACAGAAAGCACAAGAATGGGTAATCGCAATCCAATTAGAACAACGTTATACCAAAAAGGAAATATTGGCCATGTACTTGAACAAATACGATTTTGGGTATCAAGCGGATGGGGTTCAGTCTGCGGCTAAAATATTCTTCAATAAAACTCCGCAAACACTGAGTATTGAAGAATCTGCCACTCTGGTTGGCATGTTGAAAAACTCTTCTTTATTCAATCCCATCAGAAGAGCGGAAAGGGTTCGGGAGCGAAGAAACACCGTGTTTAAACAGATGCTTCGCAATGAGCTAATCACGCCGCAAGCCATGGACTCTCTTTCAGAATTGCCTTTGGAAATCACCTATACCCCTGAGTCTCATCGAGAGGGTTTGGCCACTTATTTTAGAGCGTATTTAAAGGAATTTATGGACGGCTGGATTAAAGCAAATCCAAAACCAGACGGAACAAAGCACAATTTGTATCGAGACGGCCTCCGAATTTTCACAACCATTGATTCCCGCATGCAAAACTTGGGAGAAGAAGCGGTGAATGCTCACATGAAAAACTTACAAAGGGAATTTTCTAAACAAAATACACGACGCGCGAATCCAACAGCCCCTTTTTTAGATTTACGAAGCGGAGAAATAGATACGCTTATGTTAAGAACAGCCTATCGTTCAGAGCGTTGGCGTAAGATGAAATTGGCAGGGTTTGAAGAAGAAGAAATAAAAAGAGTATTTAAAGAGAAAGTACCCATGCGCGTTTTTAGCTGGAAAGGAGAGCGAGACACCATTATGTCTCCGATGGATTCCATTCGCTATTACAAACACTTCCTTCGAGCTTCGATGATGTCAATGGAACCGCAGTCTGGGCATGTAAAAGCCTGGGTGGGTGGATTTAATTACAAGCATTTCCAATACGATCAAGTAAAACAAGGCCGACGTCAAATCGGGTCTACTTTTAAACCTTTTTTATATGCTACAGCAATAGATCAGTTAAAACTATCGCCTTGTGACTCCTTACCCGATGCCCTTTTTTGTATCGAACCCATGAAGCACGGAAACATAGACGCATGGTGTCCTAAAAACTCGGGAGATAAATATGGTCGCACACGGACATTAAAAAATGCATTAGCCAATTCGGTAAACACTGTAAGTGCTCGTTTGATGGACTTGGTGGGGCCGCGACCCGTAATAAATTTAGCTAGAAAGATGGGAATCAGCTCGAATATACCCGCGGTTCCTTCCATTGCTTTGGGAACTCCCGACATTAGTCTTTTTGAGATGGTGGGAGCCTACAGTACCTTCGCGAACCAAGGAATTTATGTAAAGCCTGTCATGGTGACCCGTATAGAGGATAAAAATGCTAGGGCGCTGTACGAAGTTGTGCCTGAAACTCAGGATGTTTTAAGTGAAGAGGTTGCTTATGTCACGGTTAATTTGATGCAAGGGGTTACCCAACACGGTTCAGGAGCACGCTTGCGACACGCAGGTCTTGAAAAGACGAATTATGTTTATAAAAAAGTAGTGACGGGCTATCCTTATATTTTTGAAAACCCTATTGCAGGAAAAACAGGAACAACACAAAATCAAAGTGACGGTTGGTTTATGGGAATGGTTCCTAATCTGGCAACAGGTGTTTGGGTGGGCGGAGAAGATCGATCAATTCACTTTAAAGAGATTGCTTTTGGACAAGGAGCAACTATGGCACTGCCCATTTGGGGGAGTTATATGAAGTCTTTGTATGAAAGCCCAGAATTGGGAATTTCAATCGAAGATTTTATAGCTCCAGAAGTGTTGACAATTGCTGTAGATTGTGGAGATATTATTGATCCCAATCAAAAAGAAAAATCAAAACCAAAAGCGGATCTTGAAGCCCTAGGGTTTTGACGATTGATCTGATGCATACCATTCAGCATAACACGTTTCCGTTTCTCTGAGAATCAGATGGTGTAAGCTGAGGTGTGTAGGTAATTCTTCTTTAATTTTTTCTGCAAAATCAATAATCATCATTTCGCTTGAAGGTTGATAGGGAACCCGTACAATTTTGTGTCCTCTAGATTCCATCTCATTGGCTAATTCCTTATGGGGGGAATCAACATTCAAAACAGTAGCATGATCAAATGGATCCACGATGCAATGCTTCACGATCTTTTTGAGATCACTAAAATCCATTACCATCCCGAACTTAACGTTTTTTGAGTCCGTAATGGGAGTCCCGATTAACGTTACCGTGAGTTTATAACTATGACCATGAACGTTTTTGCAAAGCCCGTCATAGCCATAAAGGGCATGCCCTGTTTCAAACTTAAACTCTTTAGAGATACGAATAGTATTATTCATTTGATTTACAAATTTTTAAGAATGTTTTGTGTGGCGTCTTCAAGGGCTAACGATCCGGTAATTGCTGCATTTTTAGGCAGTAAAGTTTCCCAGTGATCGGTATCTTTCCAGTGTAACTTACGTAAGTTTTTTACCGCTTTTTTGGGGTAATTGGCCAAGCGCTCTGCGTGGGTTTGAACCGCATTATCCAGTTCCTGCTTGGTTTCAAAAACCGCATGATAAAGGCCTTTGTTTTCACCCCATTGCGCAGTTTTCCATTGATGGGCATCCAGTGAAAGTTGAGCGAATGCAGTACTTCCTATTTTACGAGAAACAGCAGGCTCAATTACATAGGGGCCTATTCCTATAGACAATTCAGAAAGCTTGATGTGTGCGTGGGAACTTGCAAGGACATAGTCACAAGCAGCGACCAGTCCTACTCCTCCACCGACTACTTTGCCTTGAACCCGCCCAACTACAAATTTGGTTACTGACCGAAGTGTATTGATTACATCTGCTATCCCCATAAAAAAAGCAGTTGCTTCTTCAAGGGAGCTAAGGGTTTTCATTTCTTCTAGGGAGGCACCACCACAAAAGGCACGGTCACCAGAACTTTTCATGACAATAACACGAACGGAAGTATCCTTTTCCAGTGCGATTAATTCCTCTTTAAACGCTTTTAAAAGGGGGGTAGGTAAAGAATTACCTGCGGGATTTCCAAATTCAAGAATTCCGATATTCCCTTCTCGATAGTGTTTGACATATGCTTCCATGGTGCTGTAAAAGTAAGGAATCTATTAGGGTTGTAAAACTTTTTCGTAGCAGTGAAAAGGAAATGTGCTTTGTTTGACAAAATAAACATCACCTAAACGGGTATATCCTCTTGCTTTATAGAAGGTATTATTTCTTAAATTTTGACTAAAAGTATCCAACCGGATCGAGATGTTCCCATTTTCTAAAGCGTAGTTTTCAGCAAAATCCATTAACTTTTTACCCCATCCTTTTTTTTGCTGAAGGGGATGAATCGCAAGTCTATGTAGGTACAAATTTGAGCGATCTGGAGTCAGCCAATTAATTGTGTTGTAGAGCGGATCCTTTTCTTCAGAAAACATGATACATCCATAAACAATTCCATCTAAATCAATTACATAAAGGTTTTCTTCTTCAATATCCTTTTTAAAAATAGTTAAAGAGGGATAGTGTTCATTCCATTGAAAAACACCCTGGTTGATCATGTTTGTAGCGCATGCTTCCGCAATTTTTTCTACCGAATGAAGATCTTTTAAATTGGCTTTTCGAATCATGTAATATTTTGGTGTAAAATTAATTATTGTAACTTGAGACTTAGTATTTTTGTAAAAAAATTGAAATGCATAATATTCTTGTCCCTATTGGAGTTTCTAAATATGCTAAAACAACATTATTATACGCTTTAGAAATTGCCCGTAGTTTTCAAAGTAACGTATATGTTATTGATGCTTACCCTGCCTTTTCTTCTTTAACTTCATTGGCGAATGTGAGTGCAAAACTTCAAGATGAAAATATTAATCGGATCAAAACAATGGTTTCTTCTATTACCAATGAACTTGATCAAATAAAGATTGTAAGGAGTGAACAAGATTTGATTGGTTCCATCAAAAAGCTAAATAAAACAATGGGTTTGGATTTAATTGTTACTGCGGCTTTGAATAATGACGTTAACAATGATGTTTTTTTAGGTAAGATAGCAGGAAGTATGATTAAAAGAACAAGTATTCCTGTTTTGGTGGCTCCTTTGGGAACACCATTTAAAGCCCCCAAAAAAATGTTATTGGCATTTAAAACGGGTGAAGTTAAAGCCTCTAGTACCCTTAATTCTTTGGTGTCTTTTCAAGATAAATTTGAAGCAAAATTAAAGCTGCTGCTTGTAAAAGTACCCGGATTTGCCAACCGAAATCATCAGTTGAATGATGGGCTTATGCAACGAGCAGAACAACTTATATATTCCTCCAACGCGACTGTTTATCAAGGAGTCTTAGAGCATTTTCAAGAACAGAAACCCGATATGTTGGTTGCTTTTAAAAGAGAGCGTGGGTTTTTTGAGAAACTTTGGGAGTCAGATATTATTTTCAAGAAAGATTTTTATTGTACCGTTCCTTTATTAGTTTTGAAGAATAAGGAATAATTGAGCACTATTTTTATTGTCTGTAAAGTATTTTTTAACGGTTTTATCGTTGAGCCTATTCAGTCTTGTTCAAGCCCAACGTTATGTGGGTGTCAATGTTGATAATGACCTCTACTTTGGTATTGACCAATATTATAGCAGTGGTATTTTTTTAGAGTATGGCAAGGTTTTAAATTCTAGCAAGGATTCCATTACAAAAAATCAGAATTTTGTTTCTCATCATTGGACATTGGGTCAAGAGATCAATACGCCTTCCTATCGATCAACCAACAAGCTATCAAAAATGGATTATCCATACAGTGGATGGCTTTTTTTACGTTTTGTAGAAGATCGTTTTCAAGGGCCCGACTTTGGATTCGGATGGGGAGTTGAGATTGGAACAACGGGTGCTGAAGCCTCCTTAGCAAAGCCGATGCAGAATAGCTATCACAAACTTATACTTAATCTTGATCCGCTTTCTTGGGCGTATTCAATTCCACAACAGTATCATCTTAACTTTCAAGCAACGATACGATGGGGTTTGTCAATCAACAAAAAGTTAAAATGGGTACAAGAGTCTCAATTGCATTTAGGCACATTCAGAACCGCTGCATCAAGCCGCATAGGGTTACAATTTGGAACTCTTGAAGGGCTTCCTTTTTTTGGAAAAAGACTGGAATATTACAAGAAAGGAACAGCTTTATTTTTAGGGAATGTTTTTCACTATAATTATCATAATTATGGATTAACGGTTAAGCTTGTGAATCCCAACTCCCCTTTTGATTTTGATGCTAATGATTTTGTTAACACCTTACAGGCAGGGATCTTATTTTATTCAAAAAAAGGGACTGCTCATTTCTTAGTGAATTCAATTTCTAAAAGGATAGTTTCAGAACGATTTAACCGCCATCCCTACCTGAATATTACATTAACCCGAATTTTTAATTAACTTCTTATGAAATCATTTGTCTTTAGTAGCTTACTTTTACTAAGCTTATCTTCCTGTTTGGTAGTGAAAGTTTACGAAAGTCCTGAAAGAACAGCAACTGTTTCCTCCAAGCCCAGCAAAGTACACCATGCCACGATTCCCTCGGGTGAGACCATTGAATTTGGCAAACAAGGATCCAAAGAAATTTTATTCTTTGGAAAGGATGTTTCTCCTAAAAAAGTTTTTTTTAAATCAGACAGTTTACTTTCTGAGGAGACAATATGGATTGATAAAGATTCTGAGCATCCTATTTTTATCATAAAAACAGAGGAAGATAAACCGCTATTTGTAATCGATGGAAAAGTCGAAACGAGTTCTGTGGCAATAAAAAGGATAGATGCTGATGCAATTGAATCCATCCATGTATTGAAAGGTGCGTCAGCAATCAAAAAATATGGCGAAAAAGGGAGCTTGGGTGTAATTGAAATTATAACCAAATAGGCTTATTGTCTTTTGAAGGAGTTCCAAAAGGTATAAGTCAATCCCAATTGTACCCCCTTTGTATTATTTGTTTGCTTTTGAATTAAAGGGCTTGTTTTTTTTACCCATCGGTAGTTTACATAACCATAAAATTGTTGCCAAAAGTGATATCCTGCTTGTACAATAAAACCAAAACTATTAGAAAAGATCGCTTCCTCATAGCGGGCAGACATTTTAGTATCCTCCCAGGAGACTATTTTTTCACCTTTTTGAAAATGATTGTATTGTGCACCCATGCTTAGGTTTACTTTTTTTGTGGGGTGAACCCGTAAAAAAAGAGGAATACTAATGTATTTGAGACGGTCTTTTCCCAAAGAATCGGATAGGGGGTAGGTATAACTTATTGGGGTATAATTTACACCGCTAAGAAGACCAACCGTTTGGGAAAAGCGGTATTCAACATGAACGAGTCCACCCAGAGTAATCGTGGGAGAAGTCGTGCTTAAATCTGTATTTATACGATTGATTTCAGCACCACCATACAGACTCCATTTTGAATAGGAATTCCCTAAACCTGGGCCTCTACTATATTGTTGTATGAGTAAATCTCCTCCTTGGGCAAAGGCAAGGGAGGAAACAAAAAAAGAAATAAAAAAAAGAGCTTTTGAAAAATTGAACATGCTAAAGCTTTACAAGTATAACCTTGATTTTTCACAAAAATTGCCTTAGATAAAAACAAGTTTTGAGGGAACGTTTCTCTTTTATGGGACTCCTTATTCAGTGTGATGCTCTATTCATATTGATAGAGGTCCCCATTTTTTTTGATGTATTGCTTTTTATCCAAATCATAGAGCGTGCCTGTTTTTTGGTCGATAATTTTGTTACCCTCAATATGGGAATAACGATTTACGGACAAACCGAAGTATAAAAAAAGACCAAGAATCAAACTACCAATAATGATTGCGTACGCAGGGGTAAGATTTTTCATATGTGTCAAATTTTTAAGGCAAGGTATTTAATTTTATGATTTATTCATATCCACAATAATTACAATTAAAGTGATGATTGTTGTAATAACGACTGTAACTCCTACTAGTGTCATAAAGATTATATATTTTTTTAAAGATAGTAATTCTCAGAAAAACATACATCTTGTATATAGTAAGTAATTTTTATTGCAAAAAGTGTAAAATATTTATTTAACTTGCTAAAAACTAAGGTCTTTTGAATGATATTAAATATTTATTTGCTTACACGATTCCCTTAATGACATTTGTCGCTATTTCTTTTGATGGCATTTTCACCTATACCACTCCCATTTATGCTTTTATTATTATTCCACTACTAGAGGTGGTTTTAAAAGATTATAACAAGGTGTACACCGAAACTGAAAAAGAAAAACGACTTATGAATCGTATTTTTGATCGTTTACTTTATTTGAATATTCCGTTTGTATTTTTTCTTTTAGCCTATGGTTTTTGGGTTTTAGAAACAACACTTTTGACATCCGTTGAAAGGGGAGGGATTGTATTATCTCTGGGAATTTTATTAGCCACTAACGCAATTAATGTAGCCCATGAGCTGGGTCATCGGTCTGCTCAATGGGAGAGAACGCTTTCTAAATTATTACTGATGCCTTGCTTGTACATGCATTTTTATTTAGAGCATAATTTTGGGCATCACAAAAATGTTGCAACACCCGAGGATCCTGCAACATCTAAAAAAAACCAAAGTGTTTATTCTTTTTGGATCACCTCTATTTTTAAGCAATATCAAAATGCTTGGAAAATTCAAGGTTCGATTCTCAAAAAAGGGAAGCATTCATTTATCTCCTTCAAAAACGATATGTTCTGGTATTCTCTTTTTCAAATGTGTTATCTAGGTCTTTGTTTCCTATTTTTTGGAACCTCAGGACTTCTTATTGCTATGGCTGTGGGAACCTTATCCTTTATTTTTTTAGAAACCATTAACTATGTTGAACACTATGGATTGGTGAGGAAAAAACTCCCCTCCGGGCGTTACGAAAGAGTTCAAACCCATCATTCTTGGAATTCCAATCACATTATTGGGCGCATTGTACTTTATGAATTAACCCGTCACAGCGATCATCATTTTAAGGCTTCCAAAAAATATCAAATTTTGGAAAACAAAAAGGAAAGTCCTCAACTTCCTTTTGGTTATCCAACGTCTATTTTATTATCCTTAATTCCTCCGCTATGGTTTAGTCTAATGAACCCCAGAATTCCAAGTTTAAATACCTAAGATGTTTTTGTAAATCATTAAAAGAATAAAATGAAAATTATCTTTTTAACCTTAGCTTTTGCAATTTCATGCTTACTCAAAGATTGGGGCCCTTATTTTGAAAACAAAGAAATTGAGATTTCTTTTAAGACTTCTCTTTGTGAAGACGTTCAAAACGGTGTTTCTTTTGAATACTATCTTATTCAAGTAAAAAATAAGACAGCCGAAACTTTGGTTGTCAACTTCCACTTGGGAAATTTGAATGAAAAAAGTGAGGAAAATAAAATTGTATTTGTCTTAAAGCCAGGAGAAATTAAATCAGGGAGTTGTGATTACCAGGCCACTCAATTAAGGCTCTTTAAAAGTAAAAATTCAACTAAAAAGAGTTCCGCATTAACTAACTTTAATTTAAATAGCATAAGCACAATTGAAGTACACTAATTTATTTTTCTTTCTTCTGATATTCAATCAACTTGTTGGTCAACGCATTGACTTTACCCCATCATTTTTAACAGCAAGCTGTAGTGGGACTACGCTAGAATTTGAAGCTGTTTTTATCCCTAGTGAAATAAGCGTTACAGAGTTCGATTTTAACGACGGTTTCCTTCCTTCTGGTTGGAAATCTTCTCCCTTTAATGTGGGTGCTTATTGCAATTCCCCCAGTGGAGACACGAATGATAATTCAGATTATTTTTGGGCTTTAGAAACACAGAAAACAGGAGAAAATACAGGAAAACGTTTTGTAGAAACATCTGCAGTTGATGTTTCCCAAGGGGGAAGTATAGAGTTTTTTATTAGATATGGATCTGATAATCCTGGAATAGGAGATTTTATCAGACCACAACAAAACGGGTGTGAAGATCCTGATGCATCAAATGAAGAAGTCTATTTGCAATACAAGCTTGACGGTGGAAATTGGATCACAATTTATGAAGATTGGGATACTGACAATTCCAAGAGTGCTGACTGGTATAATTGGCA
>JAURBX010000155.1 GCA_030828745.1 Flavobacteriaceae bacterium
GAGAAGTTGTGCTCTTTCTTTTCGAAGCTTAATGATTTTTAAAATGACTTCTGTATTATTCCGATCATTGTCTTGAAACCCTCTTTTTCCAAAAGCAAGACTCAGTTTTTTTCTTAACTCTCTCTGTTCGGAATAGGTCATAAAAGGAACATAGCTAGGATAATCCAAGGTGAAAATCCATCCACTCATTTCTTTTTGATCTGCCATTTGTTTTGCCATCTCAATACTATTTGCAGGGAGCCCTTTAAGTTCTTCTTCTTTTTCAATGTGAAGATGGTAGGCTTGAGTATCTGACAAAACATGTTCTCCAAAACTGAGACTCAATTGAGCAAGTTCGGTATCGATCACTCTTAGCTTTTCTTTTGCCGCTGGATCTAATAAACCTCCATTACGAACAAACCCCTTATACTCTTTTTCAAGTAAGGTGAGTTGCTCTGCATTAAGTTTTTTGCGATCCTCTTTTTCATAAACATATTGAATTCGTTGAAAAAGGGTTTCGTTTAAGCGAATATCATTTTGAAATGTAGTCAATAGGGGAGCAGCTTCCTGAGCTACTTCTTGTAGCGCATCGCTTGTTTCAGCACTGTTTAAATTAAAGAGTAGAGAGCTGTTTCTTCCAATCAGACTTCCACAACTTTCTAATGCTTCCAGCGTGTTTTTAAAGCTAGGCGTTTCCGTATTTTGAACCACGGCGTCAATTTCTTTCAACGCGATGTCAATACCGTATTTAAGACCTGGAATGAAATGTTCCGTTTTGATTTTTGAAAATGGGGCGGCTTCAAAAGGAGTTTTGAAGTTTGATAAAAGAGGATTACTCAAGATTTTATTTTTTTAAATTTTGACTACTTTGAATTACTTTCTCTTTTAAGTTTTCTTTAAAAGAAATCATCTGTTCTTGTACCTTTAAATCAAAACTTCCAATAATTTGAGCCGCTAAAATTCCTGCGTTTTTGGCACCATTAAGTGCAACCGTTGCAACTGGAACTCCTCCTGGCATTTGAAGAATTGATAAAACGCTATCCCATCCATCTATGGAGTTGCTAGATTTGATGGGAACACCAATAACGGGCAATGGTGTTAGGGAAGCAATCATTCCAGGTAAATGGGCGGCTCCACCCGCTCCTGCAATAATGACTTTAAGACCACGTTTGTGTGCTTCGGCCCCATAGGACATCATTTTTTCTGGGGTTCGGTGGGCAGAAACAATGTCCACTTCTATTTCAATATTAAATTCTTTAAGAATCTCTATTGCTTCTTCCATGATGTGGAAATCAGATTGACTTCCCATTATAATTCCTACTTGTGCCATATCATTTTGTAATTACTTCAATTGTTTCTTTAACGTGTTCTGCAATTTCACGTGCTGTATCCAGATTTTTATTTACGATGGTAATATGTCCCATTTTTCGAAAAGGACGGGTTTCTTTTTTGCCATAAATATGAGGATTTACACCTTCTATTGCTAAAATATCTTCTAAATTTTTATAGTGTACGGGTCCCTTGTATCCTTCTTTTCCCACAAGATTTACCATAACACCCGCAACTTTATTTTCAGTATTTCCCAGCGGAAGATCTAGAATCGCACGAATGTGCTGTTCAAACTGTGAAGTGTAAGATGCCTCAATACTGTAGTGGCCACTATTGTGGGGTCTTGGGGCAACTTCATTTACGATCAATTCTCCTTCTTGGGTTAAAAATAATTCTACAGCGAGGAGTCCAATATGTTTAAAAGATTGCGAGACAAGCAAGGCCAAATCTGTTGCTTTTTTCTCAAGTGTTTTAGAAATTCGGGCGGGACTCAATACATATTCTACTTGATTAGCGGTTGGGTGAAATTCCATTTCCACGCAAGGATAACATACAGACTCTCCTTTGGGACTTCTGCATACAATAACCCCTAATTCTTTGTCAATGGCAACTAAATCTTCTGCCATACAGGCTCCTTTGCTAATACGTTCTAAATCTGAATTCGATCGAACAATTTGAACGCCATAGCCATCATATCCCATGGCTTCTGATTTCCAGACAAAAGGAAAGGAAATAGCTCCTTTACCTACGGCATCTTTGAGTGCATCTTTAGAATCAAAAAGTTGAAAGGGTGCCGTAGGAATATGGTTTGATTTATAAAATTGTTTTTGGTGACATTTATTTTGAATGATCTTCAAGACACTTGCTTGAGGATAAACTTTAACCCCTTTCTCTTCCAAAGCAGCAAGAGCATCGGTGTTTACATTTTCAATTTCTATGGTGAGGATATCAACATTTTGACCAAATTCAATAACCTGGTCATAATCCATTAAATCACCAACAACAAATGTATTGCAAGCAATACGCCCCGGAGCCTTATCGCTTGGATCCATAACTTTTGTCGTGATGTCCCATTGACGGGTTGTTGTGAGGAGCATTTTGCCTAATTGACCGCCACCTAAAATTCCAATTGTTTCTGAACCGGAGAAAAATCTCATGAAAACCTTTTTGCAAAAATACGCATAAGTTTTTTGGAATGGAAAAAAGCCACTTAAAATGGATATCTTTGTTCAAAATTATTAAAATCCATGATCAATTTAGTTTTATTTGGAAAGCCTGGAGCAGGCAAAGGAACGCAAGCCGCATTTTTAAAAACTACCTTTAATTTAGTTCATATCTCTACAGGAGATTTATTTCGATACAACATTAAAAATGAGACAAAACTGGGAAAATTAGCCCAGTCCTATATGGATAATGGAGATTTGGTGCCTGATCAAGTAACAATTGATATGTTAGAAGCTGAAGTAGACCAAAACCCTGAGGCAGAAGGTTTTATTTTTGACGGTTTTCCAAGAACCGAAGCACAAGCAGCAGCTCTTGACACTTTTTTGAAAACAAAAAGTATGCATATAAATGCAACAATAGCTTTAGAAGCAGATGATGATATTTTGGTTCAACGTTTATTGGAACGAGGTCAAACAAGTGGAAGAACGGACGATCAGGACGAATCTAAAATTAGAAATCGTTTTGATGAATACAATCAAAAAACAGCTCCATTACGTATATATTATAATGGACAAAATAAATTTCATAGTGTCAATGGAATTGGTGCTATCGAAGAAATTACTGCTCGTTTGACCGCATTAATTGAAAGCTTAAACTAGTCTATGACTGAAGGAAATTTTGTTGACTATGTCAAGCTTTTTGTAAGCTCAGGTAATGGAGGAAAAGGCTCCATTCATTTGCATCGTGAAAAGTACATCACCAAAGGTGGTCCTGACGGGGGTGACGGAGGTCGTGGAGGTCATGTAATCTTGAGAGGAAATAAACAGCTTTGGACGCTTTACACGTTTAAATTTAAAAAACATTTTTCCGCTGGACATGGTGGAGATGGAAGTAAAAATAGAAGTAGTGGAGCGCAGGGTGAGGATATTTATATTGATGTGCCCATGGGCACAGTGGTAAGGAATACAGAAACCAATGCTCTCTTATTTGAAATTACAGAAGACAA
>JAURBX010000132.1 GCA_030828745.1 Flavobacteriaceae bacterium
CCTGTCTTGAGAGACACGGGAGTAAGGAGTCATATATACAGCCGTTCCAGCAAGAGGTATCGATCCTTTTCCTCCTGCTAATCGATCTCGAATTTCTCCTCCAGATCCAGTGGCTGCTCCGTTAAAGGGTTCTACTGTGGTGGGAAAATTGTGTGTTTCTGCTTTGAGAGAAATAATACTGTTTACCTCTTTAGCTTGATAACTACTTGGAACATCAGGTTGACTTGGAGCAAATTGTTCTAGGGTATCCCCTTCAATAAAAGCAACATTATCTTTATAAGCAGATACGATGGTGTTGGGATGTATTTTTGAAGTTTTTTTGATTAATTTAAATAAACTATCCTCTTTTTCTTTTCCATCAATAATGAAAGTTCCATTGAATATTTTATGGCGACAATGTTCTGAGTTTACTTGGGAAAATCCAAAGACTTCAGAATCAGTTAGGGGTCTGTTGAGAGATTTTGATAGGGATTCTAAATACTCTACTTCTTCAGCATTGAGTGACAATCCCTCTTTATCGTTGTAAGCGCCAATGTCCAGAATTTCTTTTATGGATTCTGGAGCAATTTTAACATCAAAAAGTAGAGGGCTTAAATTCTTATACTTTTCAAATAGCATGGAATCAAAAGCGGTTTCTTTTTGTGCTGCATGGTATTGTTCTATCCTTACAATTCCTCTAATTCCCATGTTTTCCGTTATCTCAACGGCATTGGTACTCCAAGGGGTAATCATGTTGGCACGAGGTCCAATAAAAAAACCTGGAACAAGTTGTTGATTCACCCATGGGGCATCAAATAACCAAGATAATTTATCAATAGCAGTAGCGTCAATAGGGGTGTTGGTCTGAAGCGCAATTATAGTTGTCTCGGGTGCGCCAAAAAACAGAATCATAAGCGTTAAATTGTAGCGTAAAAATAATCTATTTAATAAGATAGTGCGAATCAATTAAAAGCGTTTTTAGCTTATTTATTCACAGTTTATACAGCACTCATTTCTGCGATAAAGAATCCGTCAAAACCAGTTTCGTAGGCAAGGAGGGTCTTTTCTTTCAGAAGTTTGAATCGTTGACCAACTTTGGTACTCAAAAAGGATTGAATCTGATTGCTGTTTTCGGATGGAAAGATAGAGCAAGTTGCATAAATCAAGCGCCCACCCTTTTTAACTAAAGGAGCATTCTTTTGAAGAATTTGTAGTTGTAACTCTTGAAACTCTTCTATTCTCTTGGGTGTCATCAGCCATTTAGCTGCTGGATTTCTTCTTAAAATACCTAAGCCACTGCAGGGAGCATCAATTAAAACAACATCGGCTTTTTTATGATTGGATTCAAAAACCGTTGTTTCATTTGCATTATGTGTATGGATGATGTTGATTCTATTCCGATGTGATCGCTTAACCAACTGCTCTAGTTTTTTCGGATAAGTGTCTAGTGCAATAATACTGCCTTTGTTTTTCATTAAGGCTGCCATATGGAGTGTTTTTCCTCCAGCTCCAGCACAGGCATCGATTACTTTCATGCCAGGTTTTGGATCAGCCCAATGAGAAACCAACTGTGAATTTGCATCTTGAATTTCAAAAAAACCTTTTTGATAAGGCTCAAGATGGGTTAGTTTTACGTGATTTTTCAGCATTAAAGCCTCAGGGTAAGCATCGATTCTGTTTGAAGCAATATTGAATTTTGATGCCAGTGTTTTTTGAAGTCTTTCAGGAGTTGTTTTTAACGTATTGGTTCGTAATACAAGGGGAGCTTCTTTATTTTGTTGGGTCAGTTCTTTTTCCCAAATACCTTCATTAAAAGCTTCAATACCAATTTGATCAAGCCATTCAGGAATGGAATGTCGAATAATTCTAGTTGCCTTTTTTGGATCTAAAGGCAGGGTGGTGTGAAGTTCTTCGAGCCCATTCAGTTCCTCCCACTGAGGATATTCATATTCTTTGAGTAAAAGCCAAACCCCTAATAGTTTCCAATGAAAGTGTTTGGTTTTGGGGTCTAAATTCCCTAAATGAGCATAGGTAGTTTTCCAACGAATACAATCTAATAGTATTTGTCCAAGGAGTCGTCGGTCTCTTGAACCCCATTTGCGATTTAATTTTAAAAGTCTGGTGAGTTCAACTCGAAGAGGAACTTTGTTGGTAAAAACATTTTGAAGTCCTTCCACGATTCCCAATGCTAAATTTCGATGTAATTTCATTGGGCTAAAGATATTCTTTTATCGCTTCTTTTCTTCTTCCTTTTTCTTCTTATTCTTAAGTTCTTGAATGCGTTTAAACATTTCTTTGTCAAATAGCTTTTCTTGGTGTAAAATACTGAGTACTTGTTTTGTTCTGATTTTTTCTAAAAGCTTTTGATTTCGATCATTGCGTAGGGTAATTCCTAATTTTTCAAGTTTGTAATATTCATTAATATAGGATGAGGCACTTGCTGTATTTATGGTGTCTAATGAATTTTGAATCTGTTTTTTAATTTTACGCTCTTTGATCCAAACAGAAGAATGGTATTTGTCTTCATAACTGCCAAAAACGCATTGAAAATGTTCTTCTTCCTCTTTACTCATCTCAGTATTGTCTAATATATAATTCAATTTCATTTCTTTGAAATCTTTATATCTTGGACTTAGTTTTTGAGCAAAAAGATCATTTGTTGGATTGATTGTAATGAGCAACAAGACGATAAAAGCAACTGATTTTTTCATTATTTATAGTTTTTAGTGGAATTATCGAAATACGGATCAATTTCGTTATCCTCTAACATGGATAAAATTTCATATCCATTCATGTCTTCAAGATAATAACTTTCTAAATAATCATTAAAAGCCTGTTCTTCAATCTGAGTTTCTGAGTTTTGAGACGATGGAATCGTGAATAGTAAAGCAAGAGCTGCTGCAAGGGTAGTGAAACTTACTATTAATTTACGTCGAGAAAACGGACTTGTCTTTTTTGACTTTCTTAGAATAGTTTCCTCTAAACTATTGAAATAATATTTAGGGACATTAAATCCATGCTCCTTTTGAGTGGGTTGTATGTTTTCAATGAGATTTTCTTCCAGTTCCTTGAAATAATTTTCAGGAATTTTAAATGGATTTTTGGTGTTAAAGTCAGTCATTTAATTTGGATTTAATTTTTGTAACCGCATGATGATAAGATGCTTTTAGTGCACCTACACTCGTATTCAGGATTTCAGACATAGATTCGTAAGTTATCCCATCAAAATATTTCATATTGAATACGATACGTTGTTTTTCAGGTAATTTTGCTATAAGTTTATGTAGTGTTAATGTAGCTTCATCTCCATCAAAGTAGCTGTCTGCTTTAAGCCCTTCGGCCTTTGCTTCAATCCATTCTTGATTTTGAAGTCCCATTTTGGCGCTTTTACTATTGATGAAATTAATGGATTCATTCGTGGCGATTCGATACATCCAGGTATATAAGGAGCTTTCTCCTTTAAATTTGTGAATATTTAAATGTATTTTGATGAAGGTGTTTTGAACTACATCATTAGCATCATCATGATCTAAAACTAGTTTTCGGATATGCCAATACAACCTTTCTTTGTATTCCTGAACCAAACGCTTAAATGCTTTTTCTTTGGTTTCGGGTTCTTTTAGAGAACTGATAAAGATTGATTGTTGTGTTTCCACTCTTTTTGGTTATATACTATTGACAAAACTAACTGTGAAAAGTTTAATCCATCCTTTGAATTTGCACCCAATTTTTATATTGTTTGTTGGAGGATAGTAATTCAGCATGATTTCCTGAGGCAATAATTTTTCCCTTTTCTAGAACCAAAATCACATCTGCTTTTTGAATTGTAGACAATCTATGCGCAATGACTAGCGAGGTTCGGTCTTGCATTAGTTTTTCTAGGGCAATCTGTACTTGTTGTTCTGCTTCTGTATCGAGGGCAGAGGTCGCTTCATCTAGGATTAAAAGAGCGGGATCTTTAAGCAAAGCCCTTGCTATGGTCAGGCGTTGTTTTTGTCCTCCAGATAATTTATTTCCTGAATCACCAATAATTGTGTTGTAATTTTCAGGCAGTGCCATGATAAAATCATGCGCATTGGCTGCTTTGGCTGCGTTCAGAACCTCTTCTTTACTTGCCTGGGGGTTGCCCAGTTTAAGGTTGTTAAAGACACTGTCATTAAAAAGGATAGACTCTTGGGTGACCATTCCAATGTGTTGATATAGACTCTTTTTTTGTATTTTTTCAATTGAAATGCCATCTATTTTTAGGGCTCCACTTTTTATATTATAAAAACGATTTAATAAAAAGGTAAGGGTAGTTTTTCCACTTCCCGAAGGGCCTACTAAGGCAACCATTTGTCCCTTCCTGATTTCAAAGGAGACTTCATTCAAAACAGCGGTTTCATCGTAGTTAAAGGAAACTTTATCAAAAAGAATATTCTTGTTAAATGATTCAAGGGGTTTAGCATCCGCAGTATCTTCTAGCTCATCTTTTGCATTCAAAATTTCAAGGATTCGGTCAGCAGCAGCATTTCCTTTTTGAATACTATAACTCGCCTTACTTATTGATTTTGCTGGCGTTAAAATATTATAGGCCAGTCCCATGTAAACTATAAATGACGTTCCAGAGATACTCCCATCCAGGAGCACCATTTTTCCACCGAACCAAAGTAAAACACCGATCGCAGCAATACCTAGAAATTCACTAGTGGGTCCTGCTAGACTTGACCGATGTAAAAGTTGATTGGAGAAATGATAAAAGCGTTGTGTAGCATTAAAAAAACGTTTTTTAAAGTGGTGACCAGCAGAAAATGTTTTAATGATTTTTTGTCCATTTACGGTTTCATCAATAATGGAAAGAAAATCTCCTTGTTCTTCTTGAATTCTTGTGGATTGTTTTCTTAAGCGCTTACCGATTCCTGAAATAATTAAGCCTGAAATAGGTATGAAGAGAAGCACAAAAAGGGTGAGTTTAAAACTGAAGAGTAACATAGCCCCAAGAGAGAAAAGTATAGTCAGCGGTTCGCGAACTAAAAGTTCTAAAATCGATAAAAAAGATTGTTGAACTTCTGTGACATCACTGGTCATTTTTGCCATTAAATCTCCCTTTCTTTTTTCA
>JAURBX010000028.1 GCA_030828745.1 Flavobacteriaceae bacterium
AAATACTGTCCCGTTGTTGCGCTGAAATTTGCTTCAAAGGTTTTCCTGGGCCAAAACCATAAGCATTGACTAAAGCGCCAACTGTAGGGTCAAAATATCCTTGGGTAGCCTCCCAAACCCCACTTGCTTTTTTATATACTTTTACAAAATGAGAATCTATTTTTAAAAGACTGTCTCCTTGATTAATTTTAGAAATATCGGAGGTAGGGAGATAAGTAGATAGCGACTGGTTTAAAACCTCAAAAATAGAATCTACTTGCCGTTCTAAGTAAGTTTCAGGAAGTTGTGGTGCACTGTAGGAAATGGAATAACTCGTTCCCAAAGCATACCCCTGAATATGCTGCGTTTGCTTTTCCTCCATTGTTTGACAACTTAAAAAAAGCGTCATCAAAAGAAGACTACTGAACCTTTTGAAGTCCATCAAAGTTAACCGCATAGGGATCGTTTTTAGTTAAAGGTTTTTCATAATCGTTTGCATGAGCAAATCCCACTCCAGCAAAATACAGTTGAGCGTTATTCTTTTCCGCATGAGATTTGACTTTTTCCATTTTAACACTATCAAAATCTTTGGGTGCATTAGGATACAAACAGCCTTGAGCAACTACAAAATAAAGTGTTTTATCTTTCACACAAACAAACTGAGGGGAACGTTTAATCTGCGAGTTAACTGCTAAAAACTCGAAACCTTCATTTTCTAGATAGGTTCCTACTTCTTGCATTGCAAGCTGATGAATTTCTTGCGTGGTTAAGATTTCCATAAGGTTATAAATTTAGCTTAAAAAAGAGGCATAAAGCCTCTTTTAAATTATCCTCCAAAGTCGTCAAAACGAACATTTTCAGGGGGAACACCAAAGTCCTCGGCCATTCGCTCGATGGCTTGGTTCATTAGAGGAGGTCCACAGAAATATACTTCAATATCTTCAGGAGATTCGTGCTGATTTAAATAATTATCAATCACAACCTGATGAACAAAACCTGTAAATCCATCTCCTTCTCCCTCTAATCCTTCTTTGACTTTCCAGTTGTCTTCTTCCATAGGTTCTGACAAGGCAATATAAAATTTGAAGTTTGGGAAATCTTTTTCTAGGGCTCTAAAATGATCGGTATAAAACAATTCTCTTTTGGAACGTCCTCCATACCAAAAGGTTACTTTACGACCTGTTTGGAGAGTTCTAAACAATTCATATAAATGTGAGCGCATGGGTGCCATTCCAGCACCACCTCCTACATATAGCATTTCTGACTCAGAATCATTAATAAAAAATTCACCATAAGGACCTGAGATGGTTACTTTATCTCCTGCTTTTTTGGAGAAAATATAGGATGAAGCAACACCAGGGTTAATGTCTGCCCAGCCATTTTTAGCACGATCAAAGGGAGGGGTTGCAATTCGAACGTTCAACATGATTTCCTTTCCTTCGGCAGGATAGGATGCCATAGAGTAAGCACGTTCAACCGTTTCAGGATTCTTCATAACCAATGGCCACAAGTTGAATTTATCCCATTCTAATTTGAATTTTTCTGGTTCTCCAGGATGTTCAGCTGGATGTGCTGAAATATCAATGTCTTCATATTTTACTTCGCACTGAGGGATTTCAATTTGAATATATCCTCCTGCTTTGTAATCCATTTCCTCGGGAATTTCTACTACAAATTCTTTGATAAAGGAAGCAACATTCCAGTTTCTTACCACAGTCGCTTCATATTTTTTAATTCCAAAAACCTCTTCAGGAACTTGGATTACCATGTCTTGTTTTACTTTTACCTGACAGCCTAAACGCCATCCCTCAGCCACTTCTTTTCTTGAAAAATGCGGCGCTTCTGTTGGCAGTATTTCACCTCCACCCTCAAGCACTTGACACTTACATTGGATACAAGTTCCACCGCCACCGCAGGCAGAGGGTAAAAAGATTTTATTATTCCCCAAAGTACTCAAAAGGGTACTTCCTGAAGAAACATCAACTTTATTTCCCCCATTAATTAGAAGAGAAACAGGCCCTGAAGGTAATAATTTGGCCTTAGCACCTAAAAGCATTCCTACCAAAAGAAAGGTAATGACTAAAAAAACAACAACACTCGCTAGTATAACTGAATAATCCATTCTTAAATTATAATTTAATTCCCATAAAACTCATAAAACCTAAAGCCATCAAACCTGTGATGATAAATGTAATGCCCAATCCTCTCAATGGGGCAGGTACATTAGAATAGGTTATTTTCTCTCGTATTGCAGCAATCGCAAGAATGGCTAATAACCATCCAATACCTGAGCCCAATCCATACACTGCTGACTCTGTAACTCCAGCAAAATCTTTTTGTTGCATAAATAATGACCCCCCCAAAATCGCACAGTTTACAGCAATTAGGGGTAAAAAGATTCCTAAAGCTCCATATAGTGCTGGAGCAAATTTTTCAACGACCATCTCAACCAACTGAACCATTGAGGCAATAACTGCAATAAACATGATAAAGCTTAAAAAGCTCAAATCAAGAGTTGCATATTGTGATCCCAACCAAGACAAGGCGCCAGGACGCAATAAATACGTGTCTAACAAAAAGTTAATCGGTACCGTTATTGCTAAAACAAAAATTACAGCCAACCCTAGTCCAACTGCCGTTTTTACTGTCTTTGAAACGGCTAAATAAGAACACATGCCTAAGAAATAAGCAAAGATCATATTCTCTATAAAAATACTTTTGACGAATAAATTTAAATATGCTTCCATGGTCTGTTCTTAATTTTTTTCAATTAAACTACGATTCCGAGAACGCTGAATCCAAATTAAAATTCCTACAGTAATAAGTGCCATCGGGGACAAGAGCATTAAACCATTGTTTTCATATCCCATGGCATAAACCGAATCAGGAATGACTTGATATCCTAATAATTTTCCAGAACCAAGAAGTTCTCTAAAAAAAGCAACAATAATAAGAATTAATCCATACCCCGCTGCATTTCCAATTCCGTCTAAAAAAGACTTCCAAACACCATGCCCTAGAGCAAAAGCTTCCAAACGACCCATCACAATACAATTCGTAATAATTAATCCTATGAAAATGGAAAGCTCTTTACTTACATCATAAGCATATGCTCGTAGCACTTGATCCACTAGAATTACCATGGCAGCAACCACAACCAATTGGACAATAATCCGAATACGATTGGGAATTAAGTTTCGCAACAATGAAATAATAACATTACTTGCTGCCATAACCGCCATCACGGACACGCTCATTACTATTGCCGGTTTCAACTGGACCGTAATGGCCAAGGCAGAACAAATTCCAAGTACCTGAACGGTAATCGGATTGTTATCATCCATCGGATCTGACAATAATTTTCTGTTCTTTTTTGAAAAAAGAGGCTCTTTCTCTTTGTTTACAAAGAGAATAGTGGGCTCTTTTTTAGTGTTGGATACGTTGTCTTCCATCTATTATTGGTTTGAAGCCAGACTTGCGTCTGCTGATTTTAAATAAGGTAAGTAATGTTGTAAACGCTCTTTAATCATATCCGTAACTCCATCACCTGTGATGGTAGCACCAGAAATAGCGTCTACTTCATGGTCTTCTTTGTCCAAATCTTTAGGGTCATTATTTGTTTTAGACACATTGATACCTACAAGTTTTCCATCTGTATCAAAAACTTTTTCTCCAACAAAACGGTCTTGAAACCACTGTTGTGTAATTTCTGCTCCTAAACCGGCTGTCTCTCCAACATGATCAAACACAGCTCCTTGAATGGTGTTTTTATCCTCTTTCAAAGCAATATATCCCCATATTGCATTCCAAAGTCCTGCCCCTCTTAAAGGAACAACATAAGATTTAACTCCGTCAACATCAGCCACATATAAAGGGAAATGTTGTTCCGCTAATGGCTTCTTTAATTCATTACTTAATTCCAATTCAAAAGCATTGGAATCGGTATCTATTTTCCCACCTGAAATTAGGGAAAGCTCTTCAACAATATATTGGTTATATAAAGTCTCTGCCTGTTCACGATCGGTTTCAATTCCGATGGTAGCTAAAATATTTTGCATTTTTTCTTTGCGCACATTAGAAGCTTGCAAGTCTTTCAATGAACTTGCAGTAAAAGCTAAAGCTGATGCGACTACCAGTACCATGATCGTGGCGAAGATAAAAGTGTAAGCGTTGCTATCTCTATTCATGATTAAGCGGATTTAAGTTCTTGAGCTACTGCCCAACGTTTTTTACGTTTTTTGATATTTCCATTGATCACATAGTGATCGATGGTGGGAGCGAATACATTCATTAATAAAATGGCTAGCATCACTCCTTCAGGATAGGCAGGATTAAACACACGGATCATGATACAGAAAATACCAACTAAAACGCCGTAAATCCATTTTCCTTTGTTAGTTTGAGCCCCTGAAACTGGGTCCGTAGCCATAAAGACAATTCCGAAAGCAAAGCCTCCCACAACAAGATGATTCATCCATGAAAAACTCATCAAGGCATTGGCGCCCCAAAGATTAAATAACAAGCCCATTACCGCAGCGCCGACTATTCCACCTGTAATGATCCTCCAACTGCCTACCCCAGTGAGAATCAATATTAAAGCCCCTACTGCAACCCAAAGTGTTGAGGTTTCCGCAATCGAACCCGGGATAGCTCCTTGAAACATTTCAAACATGGAATAATTTACATCCCCTCCTGCCGCTAAAGTTCCCAAAATAGTTTCCCCAGAAATTGCATCTACGTTAGATGCCTCAGAAACCCATACTTTATTTCCTGACATATAAGTCGGATACGCAAAAAAGGCAAAAGCTCGTGCAGTCAAAGCAGGATTTAAAATATTCATTCCCGTTCCTCCGAAGGCCTCTTTAGCTATTAAAACGGCAAAGGCGGTAGAAACTGTCACCATCCATAAAGGAATGTCAACGGGCATGATCATGGGAATCAGAAGTCCAGTAACTAAATACCCCTCATTTACTTCATGTCCACGATATACCGCAAAGCCAAATTCAATGGAGAGTCCTACAACATAAGAAACAATAATCATGGGAACTATTTTCCATGATCCGTGGATAAAAGCTTCTAAAAAAGTAAAAGGTTCGCCCGTTTGAGCATAATACTGATAGCCTGTATTGTAAATTCCATAAATCAAAGCTGGTAACAAAGCAATGATTACCGTTACCATCGTTCTTTTTAAATCTACTGCATCACGAATGTGAGCTCCTTTTTTAGTTGTGTGGTTGGGTACAAACAAAAAAGTATCAAAGGCATTAATTGCCGGAGCAAATTTTTCTAATTTCTGTCCTTTTCCAAAAGGCTTTTTTAATTCGTCTAAGCTTTTTCTTAAAAAATTCATACGTCTTTTATTTATCCTACTTCATTAATCATTAACTCTATTCCCTTACGGATAATCTCTTGTGCTTCAATTTTTGAGGTGTTTGCATAATCAATTAATCCAAAATCTTCTGGAACTACTTCATAAATTCCCAAAGCCTCCATCTTTTCAATATCTTCAATCATACAGGCTTTTAATAATTGCATGGGGTACAAATCCAAAGGAAAAACTTTTTCCATTTCACCGGTAACCACTAATGCGCGTTCTTCCCCATTAAGATTCGTATCTATTTCAAACCCATTTTTATTAAAAAGTCTTGAAAAAGAGGTGTTGGATAAGCTTAAAATAGAATTGTCTTTGAAGGGTAACCATCCAAACATTCGGTAAGTATTCCCTTCAGGGATTACACTCACCAGATTGTTATAATACCCTAAATATCCCTGTATACTTGTTGTTTTTCCCGAAAGGACATCTCCATTGATCAGTCGAACTCCACTTTGAGTGGTTTCAACTTTTTCAATCATGGGTGCCAATTCAACTCCTATTGTAGTGGGAAAATATTTAGGGGCTTTAAGTGCATTTCCTGCAAAAGCAACAGTGCGCTGGGCACTGAATACTCCTTCAGTAATAAACCGTCCGAGGTTTACAACGTCTTCTGGATTGACTGTCCATATGCGATCGCCCATGTTGATTGGGCTCAATTCTTGGATGTGAAAACTTAAATTTCCAGCAGGGTGTGGCCCTGCAATCGTATAAAATTGAACATTTTCAACTTTTTCAAAAGGAGTGGAAAAGGCTGCATCTACTCCTAAAAAAATGGCTTGGTCTACAAGTTTGTTTAAAACATTAATCCCTTGCTGAAAATTCTCATGATTATTCGTCAACAGAAAAGCATGATCCACAGCTAAAGGTGAAGTGTCTAATGTGGATACAAAAATAGCTTTGGGAGTTTCGTCTGGATGGGCAAGTGTTCCATAGGGCCTTTGTTGAAGAAAAGGCCAATTCCCACTCTCTAACAAAAGAGCAATCAATGCATCACGCCCCAGCTCTTCCCAATTTGCAACTTCATGAGAACGAACTTCCTTTTTCTGATTTGCCTCAATAATAATTTTTTCAATTTTTCTTTTGGGACCTCTAACGATCTCTTTGATTGTTCCAGAAACAGGAGATACAATTTTAATTCTTGGATCCTGTTTGCTAAAGAAAATGGGGTCTCCTGTATTTACTTCGGCACCTTCTTTAACTAAAAGTTTGGGTGTAGTTCCAAAAAAATCATCTGGCTTTAAAGCGTAAGTGGGAGTGGAAATAGCTTTTGAGAGTATTTTTTCTGCCGTGCCCTTGATGTTCAGCTTGGCGCCTCTCCGAGTTCGAATACCTTTGATTATATCCATTAGTTGTGTTAATTCTAAAAATCACGCAAATTTACTAATAAACGCTCTTTTCAAAGAAGCAAATCTCAACGAAAAACATTATTTATATTAATTCTAAATAGGTGTTTAAGCTTTTGAATTACAAGCCTCTTGGTTTGGTTAAGCCATTGTGATGCGCTACCTTTACAGTTGATGGGAACTCAGAATCTATTCACCTATTTATTTTGCTTTGTAATCCATTTAAATGGCTTTACACAAGTGGTGCTGGATCGTACTGAAAAAGAATACATAAAGACTGTTCAATTTTCAAATTTACAGCAAAATGATGCTTTTCCAATCGCTGCTTTAAATGAAAAAATACTATTAAAATTTGATGATCTGAATGGAGATGAAGCAGATTATTATTACAGAATTAGTTATTACAATCACGACTGGTCTCCATCCACCTTGTTTAAAAATGAATTTATAGACGGGTTTGACAACCTCCGTATTGACAATTACACTACCTCCTTCAACACCCTTCAAACTTACACTCATTACCAACTCGAGTTACCCAATGAAAACATACAATTTAAAGTTTCGGGTAATTATTTATTGGAGGTATATACAAGCAGCGACGAACTTGCTTTTTCTCGTAGATTTTGTCTGTATGAAAACTCCTCTAGCGTTCAAGTTGCCGTATACCGACCACAAAACATGGACCGCTTCAACTCCTACCAATCGGTGCATTTTGCTATCACCCCCTACCAAACAACATTCAGAAATCCCGACAAAAACATCAAAGTCGTACTCCTTCAAAATCAACAATGGGATCAAGTGATCACGGGTCTTACCCCTCAATATTTTTCCGGAAAAACATTGGAATACCGCTATGATCTTCCATCGCAATTTGAAGGAGGAAATGAGTATTTTTATTTCGATACCAAAGACCTTCGAGTCACATCACCCAACATTAATTATATTGATCGAGATGATTTATATGAATCTTATTTGAGTATTGATATCCCTAGAACCTATTCCGAGTACACCTATGCTCCTGACATTAATGGTAAATTTGAAATTAGAAATGTAATGGGCCCCGGAGACCCAGACACGCATGCAGATTACAGCTATGTGTATTTCAGCTTGGCTTCAGACTATCAACTTAATGAAGATGGAATTTTTATCTATGGTAATTTTAATAATTATCAATTGAACGAGTTAAACAAAATGTATTACAACCCTTCGCTGGAAGTTTTTGAAGGGGTTTTACTTCTCAAGCAAGGATTTTACAACTACAAATATGTTTCAAAAGAGGGTAATAATTTAAGAAAAAACAGCTTGAGCGGTTCCTTTTCATTAACTGAAAATGACTATCATGTTTTGGTCTATTACCGAATCCTAGGAGAACAATACGATGCACTCATCGGTGTTGGGAAGGCAAACTCTTTCGAATTGGTAAATTAATTTTTTAATTTAATTTATTTTTTTTACTTTTATTAGTACCAAGATCAGAGAATAAAACGGTGTGATACAACAAATTACAAAAGGAATTAAAATTTCCGTTGACGTAAAATCTGAAGGCAGCTTTCTAAAAGAGTCTTCACTCCATCACGCGTTTGTCTATTTTATTACTATTGAAAATCAAAGTAAAGATGTGGTACAATTACTTTCCCGTCATTGGAAGATTTTAGAATCTACAAATCGCCCTCAGTATGTCAACGGGGATGGTGTTGTAGGTAAAAAACCAATCTTAAAACCCGGTGAAATTCACACCTACAAATCGGGAAGCTTGATCACATCTCCCATGGGATCCATGTCGGGAACCTATATTATGATTAATTTTTCTACAGCACAAAAATTCAATGTAGAAGTTCCCTCCTTTAAATTAAACGTGCCTTACATTCTAAATTAAGACACTTTTTTTAATTGCTACTTCACACATAAAGCAATACATTTATCAAAAAATTAAGATAATGTTTAACAGTGTTTTTCAAGTACCTTATCCTAGTAATGAACCCATTTTATCCTACGCTCCTGGGAGTTCAGAAAAAGAGGCTGTATTAGCAAGCTATGCTAAAATGTTTGGAGAAACTATTGAAGTTTCCATGCGGATTGGAGATCAAGATATTAAGACTGGAGACACCGCTTCCATGCAACCACCACACGATCATAAACACATATTGGGAGTCTATCATAAAGCGTCCAAAAAAAATATTACCGAGGCTATTGCAGCTTCATTGGATGCCAAAAAAGCTTGGAGCCAAATGCCCTGGGAATCCAGAGCTTCTATCTTTTTAAAAGCAGCCGAACTCGTTGCAGGTCCCTATCGTTCTCGCATCAACGCTGCAACCATGTTAGGCCAATCCAAGACCATACATCAAGCAGAAATTGATGCTGCGTGTGAATACATTGACTTCCTTAGATTCAATGTAGCATTTATGCAAGAAATATATGAAAATCAACCGGAAAACGATCCTGGAATTTGGAATCGTCTTAGCTATCGCCCTCTAGAGGGGTTTGTCTACGCTGTGAGCCCTTTTAACTTCACAGCTATTGCAGGAAACCTATGCGCTAGTGCTGCCATGATGGGAAATACAGTAGTATGGAAACCGAGTGACCATCAGGTGTTTTCTGCCCATATTTTAATGCAAATTTTTAGGGAGGCTGGACTTCCAGACGGTGTCATTAATATGGTCTTTGGCGATCCAGAAATGATCACCGATACTGTGTTAGAAAGTCCAGATTTTGCTGGTATTCACTACACGGGCTCAACAGAAGTCTTTAGAAATATCTGGAGTAAAATCGGAAACAATATTAAACGGTATCGCTCCTACCCCAGAATTGTTGGAGAAACAGGAGGCAAAGATTTTATTGTTGCACATCCTTCATCCCATCCCAAAGAAGTTGCAACAGGAATTATTCGAGGTGCTTTTGAATTTCAAGGACAAAAATGTTCTGCAGCCTCTCGTGTTTACCTACCAAAATCGATCGCAGATAAAATCATTGATTTTGTCAAGGCAGATTTAAAAACAATCAAAATGGGGTCTCCCGAAAATTTTGAGAATTTTGTAACTGCAGTCATTCATAAGGGAGCCTTTGATCGTTTGGCCAATGCAATTGAACAGGTAAAAAAAGATCAAAATGCTGAAATAATTGCCGGAGGCAATTACGATGACAGCAAAGGGTATTTTGTGGAGCCTACGGTTGTCCTTACCAAAGACCCAAAATATACTACAATGAAAAAAGAATTGTTTGGTCCTTTGGTAACAATTTATATTTACCCTGACGCACAATGGTCAGAAACCTTGGAACTTGTGGATCAAACCTCAGAATATGCGCTAACAGGAGCCGTATATTCTCAAGATCGTTACGCATTGGAACAAGCCCTTAAGGCATTGGAAAATTGTGCAGGAAATTTTTACATCAACGACAAACCCACGGGAGCTGTGGTAGGGCAACAACCTTTTGGAGGTGCAAGAGGATCTGGAACAAATGATAAAGCTGGGTCGGCTGCCAACTTGATGCGTTGGGTTTCACCTAGGCTGATAAAAGAAACTTTTGTTCCTGCAAACGATTATAAATATCCTTTTTTGGGGTAACGTATTTCGTCTAAACTAAAATTTCAAAGCGGTAAATACACCACCTTTTTAGTATCAAAGAAAGGTTCTGAAAAATGACTTTTTAATGCAAATTCTTTTGCCTGTGGAAAAGAGGATAATTCTTCGGAAAGGTCTCCCCCTTTCAAATATAAAATACCGTTTTTAATTGCATGCTTGTGAGTTGAACGTATGTTTTTTCTTACCCAAGGCACAAACGTTTCCATTTTAGTTACGGCCCGGCTAACAACAAAATCTACTTTTTCATTAAAATCTTCTGCTCGAATATGGGCAGAAGAAACGTTAGTCAACCCCAGTTCTTCAGAAACTTCTTGTACTACTTTTATCTTTTTACCAATACTGTCAATCAGAAAAAAATGTGTTTCGGGAAATAAAATCGCCAAGGGAATCCCCGGAAACCCCCCTCCTGTTCCAACATCCAAAACTTTTGATTGAGGTAAAAATGTTATGACTCGAGTAATTCCTATGGAATGTAAAACATGTCGTTCATCAAAAGCATCCATGTCTTTTCTGGAAATCAAATTAATTTTTGCATTCCAAGTTGAATAAATTCTTGACAAGGATTCAAATTGTTTTATTTGACCTTCAGTTAGGTTAGGGAAAATTTGTTTTAGCTTATCCAAGACGTTGTTTTGTTTAGAAGATTTTTTCAACTATTTTTACTGAATAAAATATTTTATGCAAGCTACACAAAGCCTTCGTTTTTCACGAAAAGACCCCAAACAATTTTTTAAAACTTTAAACCAACGGGTAAACCAATATTTTAAAGAAAAAAATGTTCCCAAAACTGGAAACTGGAAATTGTATGTAAAGACAGTTGTCATGTTTTCGTTAATGGTGGCTCCTTATATTTTGGTCATTACCTTAGACATTAGCCTATGGCTAAAATTACCCCTATGCATGATCATGGGAGTGGGCATGGCTGGTGTGGGAATGAATGTGATGCATGATGGAAATCACGGTTCTTTTTCTAAACATCCTTGGATCAACAAATTAATGGGGAGTAGTATTTATATCCTAGCAGGAAATGTATTCAACTGGAAAGTACAACATAATGTTTTACACCATACTTATACTAATATTCACGGACATGATGAAGATCTAGAAGCGGGACGTATTTTACGTTTTTCAAAACACGCCGACTGGATGCCACATCATAAATTTCAACATTTATATTCCATTTTACTCTATGGATTACTGACCATCAACTGGGCTATTTTTACCGATTTTCAGCAAATGAAACGGTATATGAAGAGAAAACTTTCTTATGCAAATAGTAAACGACCTAGCTTACAATGGATCGGACTATTTTTAACAAAAATCATTTATTTTGTGATTTGGATTGCCATCCCTATCATTTTCATTGATGCGCCTTGGTGGACGGTACTCATTGGATTTATCGTGATGCACTACACAGCGGGAATTATTCTTAGTTTAGTCTTCCAATTAGCACATGTTATCGAAGATGCAGAAATGCCCGAAGCAGATACTTCTGGAACCATGAAAAACACTTGGGCTATTCACCAGTTATTAACGACTGTAAACTTTTCTACTAAAAACAGATTCATGAATTGGTTTACTGGCGGATTAAACCACCAGATTGAACATCACATCTTTCCTCATATTAGTCATGTGCATTACACAAAAATTGCAGCTATTGTAAGGAAAACGGCTAAAGAATTTAATTTACCCTACAACGAATACAAGACGACACGAAGTGCCCTTCTTTCGCACTTTAGATTTTTAAAACAAATGGGAACACAGCCCGCATAAACTTTATGGAGCAACTTTCAGCACGGATCAACAGCTTGCCTGTTTCAGAAACGCTTGCCATGGCAGCAAAAGCCAGGGAGTTAAAAAATCAAGGGATAGACATTATCGGATTAAGCCTCGGCGAACCTGATTTTAACACCCCAGAATTCATCAAAGATGCAGCGATTCAAGCAGTACAAGACAATTGGAATTCCTATTCTCCTGTAGATGGATATGCCGATTTAAAGGTGGCTATTTGTCAAAAATTCAAACGTGATAATGGTCTTGAATATCAACCCTCACAAGTAGTGGTTTCAACCGGAGCCAAACAATCCATTGCCAATGTATGCATGGTATTGTTGGATCCCGGGGATGAAGTATTGTTACCCGCTCCTTATTGGGTGAGCTATTCGGCTATCGCAACCCTAGCAGAAGCAAAATCTATCATCATTCCTTCTTCCATTGAAACCGATTTTAAAATTACTCCGGAACAATTAGAAGCGGCCATCACGCCCAAGACCAAATTGGTCATGTTCAATTCTCCCAACAATCCCAGTGGAACCATTTATACTGAAGCCGAGTATCGTGCTTTAGGAAAAGTATTGGAAAAATATCCTGATATCTATATCCTTTCAGATGAGATCTACGAACATATAAATTATGGAACAGCACATTTTAGCATTGCAGCCCTTCCAGAATTATACGACCGAACCATCACAGTAAATGGCGTTGCAAAAGCCTTTGCTATGACGGGATGGCGCATTGGTTATATTGGAGCTCCCGATTGGATTGCCAAGGCCTGTAACAAGATGCAAGGTCAAATAACCTCAGGGGCGAATTGTATCGCACAGCGTGCAACTATAGCTGCTTTGGAAGCTCCTGTTAGCAATATTCAATATATGATAGATGAGTTTGCAAAACGTCGTATGATGATCATTGAACTTCTCAGTGCCATACCTGGATTTAAAATGAATCAACCCCAAGGAGCGTTTTATGTTTTTCCCGATATTTCCTACTATTTTGGAAAAACGATTCAAGGAAAAACAATTACCTCTGCTTCAGACTTCTCCATGTTCCTATTAGAAGAAGCTCACGTGGCTACCGTTACGGGGGAAGCATTTGGAAATAACGCTTGTATTCGAATTTCTTATGCCGCCTCAGTTGAAAATATTCAAGAAGCAGTAAAGCGAATATCCAAGGCTTTGGCTTAATTGATTTCATTGAATTAGATCTAAAACCGCTTAACGGCGGTTTTTTTTATTTGACACTCTGTCAAACGGCAACCAAAATATAAGCGTACTTTAGTACCGTAAAATTATTTATGACCTTTAAAGACCTAAAACTCGAACCCCCGATTTTAAAAGCACTTGAAAAACAAGGCTATTCCCAACCCACTCCCATCCAAGAACAAGCCATTCCCATTTTACTAAAAGGAAACGATTTGTTAGGAGTAGCACAAACAGGGACTGGAAAAACTGCCGCATTTGGAATTCCCATTTTAAACCACCTCCTCAAAGAAAAATCTTCAGGACAAGGGAGAAGAAAAATAAAAGCTTTAGTGGTGACTCCCACTCGTGAATTAGCCATCCAAATTGCTGAAAATTTTACGGCATATAGCCAATTTACACCCCTCCGTAATACGGTGATTTTTGGTGGGGTAAAACAATCCAAACAAGTGGCTAGTTTGCAACAAGGCGTGGATATTTTGGTTGCAACTCCCGGACGTTTATTGGATTTAATGAATCAGGGCTATATTACGTTTCGGGATTTAAAATATGTCGTTTTAGATGAAGCCGATCAAATGCTAGACATGGGTTTTATCCACGATGTGAAAAAAATAATTGCTAAACTCCCCCCCAATAGACAGTCCTTATTTTTCTCAGCTACTATGCCCAAAACCATCGTAGCGCTTTCACAAAAGATGCTCGGCGATTTTGAACGTGTCACCATTAAACCACAACAGGCTACCGCCGAAAAAGTAGAACAAGGGGTATATTATGTAAGCAAAAACAACAAACCCAAATTATTAATCCATTTGCTGGAGCAAAGACCTCAGGATTCCGTTCTTGTTTTTTCACGTACCAAACACGGGGCCAATAAAATTGTGAAAATACTAGATAAAGCAAAAATAAAATCGGCAGCGATTCATGGGAATAAATCCCAAGCACAACGCCAAAAAGCTTTAGGTGAATTTAAAGACGGTTCCCTAAAAGTATTGATTGCTACCGATATTGCCGCCCGTGGAATCGATGTTGACGACTTGGCTTTGGTCATTAATTATGATCTCCCCAATGTGTCCGAAACCTATGTGCACAGAATTGGAAGAACAGGACGTGCTAGCGCCAGCGGAATTGCCCTTTCCTTTTGTATGGGAGACGAACGCCCTTACTTGAAAGACATTGAAAAACTCATCAAACAGCAAGTACCCCGCATGGGAGAACATCCTTTTATGGAGGGTGCTGATGTGGTCGATGGCTCCCTCAACAAAAAACCACAAGGCAGGCCCAACAACCGAAATCGACCCAGCAACAAGAACAGCAACAACCGTAATAGAAACAGAAATAAAAAATAAAAATGAACATTCTGATTTGAATCAATTAACGAATGTCCTCACAATTTTATCTGTGATTTATTTCACAGGCAACTAACATAAAGCACCAAAACTTACTTCGCCATTCTGGCGCAATTTAACTTTAGAAAAAACAATACACACTCAAAAAGTGACACCAACTTCCTAATAGCACAAATACATGAAAAAAAGCGTGGTTATATTTAATTTTTTTCAAGCAATAGAGCAATGCACCCACCGTATAAAAAACACCTCCTAAAAAAAGAAGTTGCACGCCTTGGACAGGAAATTTTTCAATCAATGGATCCAGGACAAAAATAATTTGCCAGCCCATTAAAACGTACATCAGAGTAGATAGTCTGTCAAACCTTCCCGTGTAAAATAATTTCAATATAATTCCCAACAGCGCAAACATCCAAGTAAATCCAAAAACAGACCAACCCAAGGTGCCCTCCAGAATGATTAGGGTAAACGGGGTATAGGTACCTGCAATTAATACATAAATTGCGGCATGATCAAGAATATTCAATTTTCTTCTCCGCTTGGGGTCTTTGGCAGCGTGATATAAAGTAGAAGCAGCATACAATACAATCAGACTTACACCATAAATCAACAAACTAATGGAGGGCCAAAAACCTTGATATTGAGTGGCTTTAAAAATAAGAAACGGAAAGGCTAAACAACTCAAAACCAATCCGACCCCATGGGAAAGGATATTTAACCGCTCTTCTTTTTCTGAATAGCGGTGATTTAAATCTTCACTCATACGCTTAAAGAATCAAACATGTCTTTGCCTAGCTCTCAAATCCTCATAATACAAGGCTAGGGCGGTATTGTGCCATGGAATGACCGCAAAAACCCCAACAAGAAAACACAGCAAACCCAGAAGATACCATGGGATAAATCGCAGGTTGAGTTCCAACAACTCCATTTTGTATCCATCGGTAAGTTTCCAACTTTGTTCCAGGGCTGCTTGAAAAGAAATCTCGGGATCCTCAGCAATAACATAATAGGTCATGGAAAACCCTAAAGCCACAACGATCCCAGGAATAATGAGTAAAACCAAACCCACGAGAGTAAGCAACGTAATAATACCGTAACAAAGCAGAACGGTAACTAAGGGCTTAAAGCCCTCAAACAAGAGTTCAAAACGCGTTTCTTCCCCACGAACTAAATTCAAAAAGAAAAAACCCAATCCTAATTGCAAAGGACCTGCCAATAAAAAACTGACCATTTCCCCGAAACCATTCAATTCCGCAGGAAGGGCTACTGCCAAACCATAAACCAAACACACTCCAATAGCTAAAAACCAATGGGGTTCCAACACAGTTCGCGCTTTACGCATCAATTGAAGTAAATCCATATTTAAGTTTTAGAATATCACTCCTTAAGAGTTAATGATTTTTTCTTGTTGATTAATGGATTCTTGATGAATCGCTTTAAAAACACGCAAAATAAATTCTTCTGACAAATTACGCTCTTGTCCTTCTAAAATCATTTTACCTAAAATCTCATTCCAACGTTTGTTTTGTAATACCGCTACATTATTTTCCTTTTTAAGAGTTCCTATTTCAAGAGCTGTTTTCATACGCTTACCTAGAGTATCCAAAAGTGTTTGATCTACCACATCAATCTGTGCTCTCAAATTATTTAAAGCATGACGATAGGTTTCTTCATCGGTAGTTTTCTTGCGCACTTTCAAGTCTTTCATGATTTCAACCAAACGCGTTGGGGTTACCTGTTGTGCAGCATCACTCCAAGCATTGTTGGGATCGCAGTGGGTTTCTATCATCAAACCGTCAAAGTTCAAGTCTAAGGCGGCTTGAGAAATATCAAAAATTAAATCTCGTTTTCCACCAATGTGTGAAGGATCACAAATCATCGGTAAATCTGGAAATCGGTTTTTGACCTCAATCGCAATTTGCCATTCAGGAATGTTGCGGTATTTTGTTTTTTCATAGGTTGAAAATCCACGGTGGATTAAACCTAAATTTTTAATGTTAGCTGTATACAAACGTTCAACGCCTCCTAACCACAATGCCAAGTCGGGATTCACGGGATTTTTTACAAGTACAATTTTATCCGTTCCTTCCAAAGCATCCGCAATTTCTTGCATGATAAATGGACTTACGGTCGAACGAGCTCCTATCCAAAGGATATCAACATCGTTGTCAATGGCCAGTTTTACGTGGTCCTTATTTGCAACCTCGGTCGCTGTCAATAAACCCGTTTCTTCCTTCACTTTTTTCAGCCATCCTAAGCCAATTGCTCCGACTCCTTCGAACATTCCAGGACGTGTTCTGGGTTTCCAGATACCCGCACGGTATACGGTTACATCCGTATCTTTCAATTCATGAGCAATTTTCAATACTTGCTCTTCGGTTTCAGCACTACAGGGTCCACCAATTACTAGGGGATGATCTAAACCAAAATGGGTTAGCCATTGACGCATTTCTTTTTTATTTTCCATGTTTAAATTATTGATTGGTTATATTCTTTTCATTGATTCCTGCCAAAATAGTCCTAATGGCATTGGTGTTTTTCATTTGTTCAAAAAGCTGATCATAATTCTCTGCTTTAAGATGACGTTCAAAGTCTTCCAAATTAGAGATATACTCTTTTAAAACTTCTAATATATTTTCTTTATTCTGCTTAAAAATGGGAGTCCACATCTCTGGTGAACTTTTTGCCAGTCGAACGGTAGAAGCAAATCCACTCCCCGCCATTTTAAAAATAGTCCGCTCATCTTTTTCTTTTTCTATGACTGTTTTCCCCAGCATAAACGAAGAAATGTGAGAAATATGTGAAACATATGCAATATGCTTGTCATGGGCTTCGGCGTCCATTTCGTGTATTTCCATATTCATATTACGAAACCACTGCGTTGCCCATTCCAAAAGATCGGGACGTGTTTTATGAGTTTCACATAAGATTTGAGCTTGATGAACAAACAATTCCGCAAAAGCGGCTGAGGGTCCGGAAAACTCTGTTCCTGCAATTGGGTGTGTCGCTAAAAATTGATTGCGTCTAGGATGCAATTCTAAAAGTTTACAAATCGCTGCTTTCGTAGAACCCACATCAAGTACTAATGCATTGTCATTAATTTGATCCAAAAGAGGAAGTACCAACGTGAGACATGCATCTACAGGAATTGCCAATAAAATGACATCCATGGAAGCATACTGCTCCCCCTCAAGGGGATGATCCACGATACCCAAGGCTAAGGCTGTTGCTAAGTGACCTGGATTGGCATCTTGCCCATAGAGGCTTACCCCAACCGTATATTTCCTTGCCGCTAATGCAAAAGAACCTCCAATTAATCCCAAGCCTATGATCCCTATTTTCATGATTCAATGCGTTTTATAGCGTCTTCAATGGTCGCTTCTGGGACACACAATGAAAATCGGATATACCCTTCCCCTTGACTACCAAAAATAGTTCCGGGAGTGATGAAAATATGTTGCTCTTGTAAAATTTTATCGATAAATACTTCAGCATCTCCTGCCCCTTTGGGCAATTTAGCCCAAACAAATAAGCCTACGCTTTCAGGATCAAATTCAGCACCTAATTTTGTGGCTAATTTTTCCACCAAC